>CALJUK010000391.1 GCA_937975745.1 uncultured Planctomycetaceae bacterium
CGATGCGCTGGTCGGCAGCCTACGACGATCCGACGGTGGTGCCCGGGGGCGATGCCCCATTCTGGCGGTCGATCCGGAGACCAACTCCGTCCGCATCAATCCGCTGGTGAACATCGATGATGACCAACTGGAAGCCTACATCCAGGAGCACAACGTCTTCATCAATCCGCTGCACGAACAGGGATTTTCGACGATTGGTTGCAACCGCTGCACGACGCCCGTCCTTCCCAACGAACCCAAGCGGGCCGGTCGCTGGCGACATCTGGGACCGTGGTCCGTCTACTGCGGGATCAACCCGACGGACCTGGCACAGGACACCGAAACGGCCGTCGATCTGCCGCAATCGGTCATCGACAAGATGTTCGGCCGCGAGACAGACTTCGTCATCTGATTGCCGTCACGCCAGCAGTTCATGGACGACATGGGCTTCTTCGACACCCGTCAATCGGGTGTGTAGACCACGGAAGCGGAAACTCAGCCGATTGTGGTCGACGCCCAGGCAATGCAGCATGGTGGCGTGCAGATTCCGCAGATGTACCGGATTTTCGGCAATGTTGTACGAGAAATCATCGGTACGCCCATACTCGATCCCCGGCCGAATTCCTCCGCCCGCCATCCAGCAAGTGAAGCAGCGCCCGTGATGATCTCGCCCGGCGTTGGGATCGCCAAGTTTTCCCTGGCTGAATGTCGTACGGCCGAACTCCGTCATGAAGATCACCAACGTCTCCTTGAGCAGTCCACGCTGGTCCAGATCACGAATCAGGGCGGCCGTTGGTTGATCGATATCGCGGCATTGGTTGGGTAGCTGCTGCGCGAGCGCGATGTGCTGGTCCCAACCGCGGTGATACAACTGGACGAACCGGACGTCGCGTTCGGCCAGTCGCCGGGCCAACAAACAGTTGGCGGCATAGCTTCCGGGGCGATGCACGTCAGGACCGTAACCCTCCAACGTCGCGGCTGTCTCGTCGCTGGTGTCGGTCAATTCTGGCACGGACATCTGCATCCGGAATGCCATTTCATACGCCTGGATGCGGGTCATCGTCTCCGGATCGCCCGTCTCGTCCGCACGCGCCCGATTCAATCTGGCGAGATCATCCAGCAACGCGCGGCGTTGCTCGCGGCCTGTTCCCGGCGGATTGGCCAGGTAGAGCACGGGACTGGAGCCCGGCCGCAGTCCAACTCCCTGATAGGACGACGGCAGAAAACCGCTGCCCCACAACCGCGAGAAGATCGGCTGACCAGGATTCTTCCCCGACCCCTGCGACGTCATTGCTATGAAAGCCGGCAGGTTGGCATTCTCCGAACCGAGACCATAACTCAACCAGGCCCCCATACTGGGATAACCGGGCTGTTGATTCCCCGTGTTCATGTATGTCACGGCCGGGTCGTGATTGATCGCTTCGGTGTTGACCGTCTTGATGAACGCCAGTCGGTCCGCGACGCCCTGCAAATGAGAGAGCAGATCGCTGACCCATACGCCATTCTCGCCACACAGTTTGCCCGGTTTGAGAGGTGGAACAACGGGATATGCTGACTGCCGAGAGGTCATTCCCGTCAGCCGTTGGTCCCCCTTAATCGAGGGCGGAATCTCCTCACCCGCGAACTTATGCAACGCGGGCTTGTCGTCGAACAAATCGACATGAGAAGCACCTCCCGACTGGAACAGGCAAATGACACGCTTGGCAGTCGGAGCGAAGTGTGGCAAACCCGCCTGTTGCGCGGGGCGACTCGTCGTGGAATCCTCGTCAGCGATCAGGGACTTTGGGCCGAGCAACTCGGCCAGGGCAACCGCTCCCAACCCGCCAGCGGTCCCGGTCAGAAAACGTCGCCGGGCATCGCGATTTGCCGCCTGCATGATTCCGTTAAACATCTTTCGCCGTCCATCTTGATCAATTGAATGACGCCCGCATGCAACGTCGCGGATTCCAAGATCGATCCTAATTCCGAGTCACAGACTCACTGAGGTTCAACAGAACGCTGGCCACCTGAGTCCAGGCGGCGTGCTCGACCGCAGAAAGGTTGCGGTTCCGAGGAGACTCGCCAACAGCCAGCAGCCGCACGGCCTCTTTGGGCTGAGTTTCATACCGTTCACGCTCCCGCTGCAGCGTCTCGCTGAGCACCTGCAGTTCGAGGTCACTGGCCGGCCGGGAGAGGACTTCGAGAACGGTCCACCGCAAACGATCGCGATCGTCTCCGTCACGTTCCAGAACGGTCTGCGCGAGCGCCCGAGCCGCCTCGACAAACTGCACGTCGTTCAGAATGACCAACGCCTGTAACGGCGTGTTGGTTGTGGGGCGATCGACGACGCACGTCTCGCGATTGGGTGCATCAAACGCCGCCATATTGGGTGGCGGTGCCGTCCGCTTCCAGAACGTATACAGGGAACGGCGGTAGAGCTTCTCACCGTGATCCTGCACAAAAGTCTGCGCCGTCGCCGGTGTGCTCGGATAGTGGCTGATCTCCCGCCAGGGATCGCCGGGTGTGTAGGGATTCACGCTGGGTCCGCCCAAAAACGGCTGCAGCAGGCCGCTCGTTTTGAGTGCCGCATCCAGGATGAACTCCGCCGGAATTCGAAAACGGGGCCCTCTGCCCAACAGTCGATTCTGCGGATCGCGTTGCAGCATCTCGGGTGAGGTGGCCGAAGATTGCCGATATGTTTCGGACATCGCAATCTGCTTCACCAGCCGTTTGATGTTCCAGCCGTTCTCGACAAAGTCGACTGCCAACCAATCAAGCAGTTCCGGATGCGTGGGCCATTCCCCCTGTGCGCCGAAGTCGGCCGGCGTCCGAACAATTCCCGCACCGAACATCATCTGCCAGACTCGGTTCACATAGACTCGCGCGGTCAGCGGCTGATCGGGCCGGATCAGCCAGCGGGCCAGGTCCAGACGGCTTTGCTGCTCGGTCGAACTTGATGGCAACGCCGCCGGCGTACTCATCGAGACTTTGACTGTCGGCTGCGAATAGTCCCCCCGGTTGAGGATGAATGTCTCGCGTGGTTTCTCGGCCACGTCCATCACCATTGTGGAAAACTCTTGCGTCAGCACGGCCAGGCGTTCTTCCGCATTCGCCAAATCCGTTCGCAACCGCCGGGTCTGCGGGGCATGCTGGGCAAAGGCTGTCTGCAGCAGTGCGGCTTGCTCTGGTGATCGCTCTCCGCGCGGCGTGCGCAGCGCTGAGACAACCATGCCGTCCAAAGGAAATCCGTCGTCGACGCCCGTCATCGCCTGCACCTCCATCTTGGCGGCGATCAAATTGTCGCTGGCTCCGAAGTTGACCTGTGTGGTCCGGTAGGGTGTCGCTTGTGAGTCGATCGGTTGATCGAATGTCACGGTAATATGAACCGGGCCATCGTGTGACAGTTCGGGGGCCCAGCCGTTATGACGTCGCGGATCGAGTACGTCTTCTGGGCGGCGATCGGCCTGCCAGGTATTGGCCGTCACTTGCAAGATGGGCAGTAAGCGGAACAGATCGACCTGGTCAGCAGGAACTTCCCCGGCACTCGCAGACAACGCGGTCAGGACAAAGCTTCCCTTCTCCAACGGCGGATCGTCCTTTTTCGCCGCCCGAGGCTTGGGACCAAACCCCCAGCCGCCTCCCGGTGCATTCTCGTCCGGATGAAACGTCACCCGCACCCCCGTAATGGGCGTCGTCGTTGGGGGAAGTTTCGCCAGAATGTCATAGGCCACCAGCAGGGTCGGTTGTGCCACACGAACAAAGCGGTCTTCTTCGATCTCGAAGCCACTTCCCCGGTTGGGCGTGCTGACTTTGATCAGACTGACCGGCAGAAGTTCCAGCGACTTTCCCCTCCGCTCCAACCGCCGAAGCTGAACCGCCTCCCACTTTGTTTGGGCCTCCACTTGCGGTTCGGCCAGACGCCCTTTCAGCGTCTCGATTCGCCGCTC
>CALJUK010000392.1 GCA_937975745.1 uncultured Planctomycetaceae bacterium
CTTCGGGTGCACACAGACATGCGAGAACGGGATGTCCCCCATGTTGTACAGGCCGGTCAGGACCATGCGGGCCACCCACAGCGTGATAATGTCGCGACTGGTGACCAGGACGCTGCCAGGATAGAAGAAGTCGAGGACTTCGTTCTGGCCGGTGACTGGTTGCGGCTGGTCGTTGAGCGGGGGATTGCGGTCGAGATCGGGCCAACCGAGTGTCGAGTGAGGCCATAATGCCGAACTGAACCACGTATCGAGGACATCATCGTCCTGGGCGAAGCCGGCCGCTTCCAACTGGCGTTCTAAGTCTTCGTGTCCATAGTCGATGCAGACCAGCAGGTTAAATTCGCCGGGGACGTCGCTGGGGGCAAACGTGGCCGACAGCGTGCCGGCGTAGTCGGCAGCGAATGTGATCTTCTCGCCGTCGACTGTTGCGCCGAACTTGGCCAGTGAAGAAACGTCCTGATTGCTGTTGGTCTTCTGCGACCAGATGGGGATGCGGTGTCCCCACCAGAGCTGTCGGCTGATGCACCAGTCCCGCTTCTCGCCGAGCCAGTCCAGATACGTACTGGCATACCGTGACGGGAAGAAGCGGACCCGGCCCGATTCGACGGCGTCGATGGCCTTCTGCGCCAAGTCGTCCATCTGGATGAACCACTGGTCGGACAGGTAAGGCTCGATCGGTGTCTTTGAGCGATCGCTGTGCATCAGTGGGATGCGGCGTTCCTGGAAACGATCGAAGCACCCCAGCCGGGACATCTCCTCGACGATGGCCTCACGCGCCTTGAGCCGATCGATTCCCGCCCAGGGACCACCGTTTTCATTCAGCGTTCCATCCGGGTTCAGGATGTTGATCATCTCGAGGTGATTACGCAGTCCGCACTGGTAATCGTTGGGATCGTGTGCCGGGGTGACTTTGACGGCCCCGGTTCCGAGTTCTGGATCGGCCAGCAGGGCGTCGGCAATAATGGGAATGTCACGATCGTTGAGCGGAATGCGGACCTTTCGGCCGACGAGTCCGGCGTAACGCTCGTCGGAGGGATGCACACAGACGGCTGTATCGCCGAGCATCGTCTCCGGCCGGGTGGTGGAAAAGGAGATGTGCTCTCCGGTCGGTTGGCCAGCGTCATCGACGACCGGGTAGTGGAATGTCCAGAACCCACCGTCAATCTCTTCATGGAAGACCTCGTCGTCGGCGACAGCGGTCTGCAGGAAGGTGTCCCAGTTCACAAGGCGTTTGCCACGATAAACCAGACCGTCGTTGAACATCTTGAAGAATGTCCGGCGGACGGCGCGGGAGCAAACTTCGTCCAAAGTAAAGCGGGTCCGTCGCCAGTCACAACTGGCACCGACCTGCTTGAGTTGGTTGAGAATGCGACTTTCGTACGAGTCCTTCCAACGCCAGATCCGGTTGACGAGTGCCTCGCGGCCGATGTCGTGCCGGGTGAGACCTTCTTCCTCGAACATCCGCCGTTCCACAACAGCCTGTGTGGCAATACCGGCGTGGTCGGTCCCCGGCATCCAGAGGGCTTCATACCCCTGCATCCGTCGCCAACGGGTGATGACGTCCTGCAATGTGCCATTGAGCGCATGGCCCATGTGCAGCGCACCGGTGACGTTGGGGAGCGGAATAACGATGGTGTGCGGTGGTTTGTCCGCTGCCGGATTGGCGTTGAAGTCGCCGTTCTCCTCCCAGACGGAAAACCAGTGGGCCTGGGCGGCGGGGTCATACTGCTTCGGAAGTTCGGTCATCCTCAGGCCTTTGTGTCCTGCAGAGCCCTGTCCAGGGCATTGTCTTGCGTGCTGACTCGACATGAACCGCACGAAAAGCGACGGTTTTAGCGCGGCTTCGCGGAAACGACGAGCAACATCCAGCGTCGGCCCGACTTGTCGGGGACGCCCATCTCGTTCGCCGGGGCTGGTTGGGAGCCAATGCCGTTACGACACTGATGCCGCGACGACACAGTGGTCGTTACGACACAGCGGTCGGGCGGACGGGAGAGAGTGTGTGTTCCTCGTGTCCAGTCATTGACTCACTGTCCTTGTACAATTTGTATTCCACGCTGTCTATGAGAGCGAGCCAACTGGCTTCCACCACGTTTTCGCTCACGCCGACGGTACTCCAGACGTGCTGGCTGTCGCGGCTTTCGATGACCACGCGGACCCGGGCTGCCGTTCCCTCACTCGAGTTAACGACCCGTACTTTGTAATCGACCAGATGCATCTCCCCGAGGTTCGGGAAGGCCGGAGTTAAGGCCTTCCGGAGGGCGGTGTCCAACGCGTTGACCGGTCCGTCTCCCTCGGCCACGACATGTTCTGTCTGTCCGTTGACCGTCAACTTGACGGTGGCTTCGGTTCGCGGTTCAGTGGTGCCGTCGGTCTCGACGTTCACCCGGTAATGCAAGCGGGAAAACCGCGGTTCATACGTGCCGGCCACTTTCTTGACCAATAGGTCGAACGAGGCTTCGGCCGCTTCAAACTCGTATCCTTCGTTCTCCAGGTCCTGGACTCGTTCGAGAATTCTGGTGAGCAACTGGGGATCTTCGTCGAGTTTGTGCTTGGTCGTCTTGGCCACGATGTTCGAACGGCCGGACAACTCGCTGATGAGGACGCGGCGTGCGTTGCCGACCTGTTCCGGCTCGATATGCTCGTAGCTCCGCGAGAGCCGGTTGACTGCGTGGACGTGCATTCCTCCTTTGTGGGCGAAGGCGCTTCCACCGACAAACGGCTGGCTGCTGCGAAAATTCATGTTGGCCAACTCGTAGACGTAACGGGACAACTCGGTGAACCGCCGGATGCCGCCGGGCAACAGTGCCTCGTATCCCTCTTTCTTCAGCAGCAGGTTCGAGACGACGCTGATCAGATCGGCATTTCCGCATCGCTCTCCGATGCCGTTAATCGTCCCCTGAACCTGGATTGCGCCGGCGTCAAGGGCCGCCAGAGAGTTGGCCACCGCCAGATCGCAGTCGTTGTGGCAGTGGATGCCGACCGGAATACTGAGTGCGTTTTGGGCCGCCTGAACGGCTTCGGCAATCCACTCCGGCAGGCTGCCGCCGTTGGTGTCGCAGAGGATGACGATCTGTGCGCCGGCTTCCTCCGCTGCGCGGATCGTTTGCAGTGCGTAGTCCGAATTGGCCCGGTAGCCGTCGAAGTAATGCTCGGCATCGTAGATGACTTCCTGGTCACCCGACGCGAGAAAACCGACCGAATCGCCAATCATGGCGAGATTTTCCGCCAGGTCGACTCGGAGGACTTCCGTGACGTGCAGGTCCCAAGTCTTGCCGACCAGCGTGCAGCACGGTGCCTTCGAATCCCGGAGTGCCTTCAAACCGATGTCGTCCTGGGGCTGGACACCCCGTCGGCGGGTCATTCCGAAGGCACAGACCTTCGCATGCTGCAAGGGCAACTCGGCGACGCGCTGAAAGTACTCCGTGTCTTTCGGGTTGGAGAGTGGGTATCCCCCCTCGATATAGTCGAACCCCAACTCGTCCAGTCTGGCGGTAATCAGTAGCTTGTCCTGTAGCGAGAAGTTGACACCTTCGCCTTGGCTACCGTCGCGCAATGTCGTGTCGTATACCTGGATTCGAGTCATATCGAGGTTCCTCAACGCCAGACGGTTTCGGTCCGACGCGTCCTGGGCTGCAGCTCCGTGTGAGTGGAAAGCCATATCAACAAAAAAACCCTCAGGCCGACGACCTGAGGGTAACAGAAAGCTGAATGGGGAGTGTACCTCAGCGGTCGGAGTTCGCTTGGCGGCCAATAATGACCGCGCTGGTAATGATGGCACCGACAATAACGACTGTTCGGTCACACATGCGAAAACCGTTCACCGCAAAGCGAGGTAACAATTCTGAAACGAATCACGAAAGATAATAGGTCGCCCGGAGACGACCGTCAAACACTTTTCCCGCCCGAAGCCGTGCACGAGCCCCGTCTGGCGGCTGCCAGCGGTCTGACCACCTAGCGGTCCGACCATCAGGAAGGCCATCGGTCAGCGGGTAGCGAGAATCGCGATTACGATTCTTTGGCTTCCGTCGACTCTTCGAGATTCACGAACGGGCTGACACGTCGGACTTTGGCAATAATTGCCTCGCGCTCACCCTGATCGGTCGCTGCGGCAAATTTCGCTCGCAGTTTGCCCAACTTGGCCCGGCGTGTCCGGCGGCGTGCGATCTCGCGTTGACGTTCGAATCGTCCCATCGTGGTCTCTTTCTCGGTCGATTGATCTCAATGTGTCCCAACCGGTTAGG
>CALJUK010000393.1 GCA_937975745.1 uncultured Planctomycetaceae bacterium
CCAACAGTCCGCCACGGCTTGGGGAGTGGCAGCAGATCGGGCGGTGTCTGCGAGAGGGCGGGCTCGATGACTTCGGCGATTCGTTACAACAGCCGCTCGTACCGGGGGTAAGCCTCGGCGTCCGCCGGAGAGAACTCCGCAATGGCTTTCACAGTGGCGGCCTGATCGGCTCCCATTAACAGCGAGCGACCGTCCAGCAACGGCGTGAATGAGGAGGGGTTGCGGGGAAGGACTTCGTAGCCAAACTTCGCCAGCTCAAGGTCGCGAACGACTTCGGGTAGAAGCAGGCTGACAACATACGACGCTGTTGAAATGCGGTAACCGGGCCACAAGGGTTCGGTGACACAGGCACCGCCGATCACATCGCGGCGTTCGAGCACGAGCACCCGTCGGCCTGCTTTGGCCAGATACGCGGCCGTCACCAGCCCGTTATGCCCACCACCGACGAGGATCGCGTCGTACACTCAGGCATCCTTTCCCGTGGCGTGACGAATTCTGGCAGGTCGAATCGTCTCGTCGCTACACCACCGGCAGAGGCCAGGATGTGCTGTAGTCGCGGGCCAGTAAACGCGTCGCCGCTGCGTCGTTGACGATTTCCAACTGGTTGGCATCGAAGTGAATGTCTCGTTCGAGGCGGGCGGCAATGTTTCCGAGATGGCAGAGCCCCGTGCTGACGTGTCCGTCGGCGATGTCACAGGGTGACGTGGTCCGATTGCGAACTGCGTCGAGAAACGCCTGGTGATGCACGCTGGAATCGTCCTGGCCGTTGTCCGATTTACCGGTTGTGTTGTCGTAAACTTTCCAGCCACCCCGATCAACAATGAGTGTTCCCCGTTCGCCATAGAAGGCGGCCGCGACACTGCGGCCTTCGATTCCGCGGGTGCTCCATTGGCGGTGTTCCCACACGACGGTCGTCTCGGGAAAACTGAAATTCACCACGAGTGTCTCGGGTGTGTCCTGGCCGACGCCGGACCGTTGGGGACCGGCCGTTGCCGACACACGGTCGGGCCATTCCAGACCAAGCCCCCAGCGGACGACATCCAGCATGTGAACGCCCCAGTCACCGAGTTCTCCGGCACCGTAGTCCCAGAACCACCTCCAGTTGTGATGGAAACGCGTTGCCTGGAACGGTCGGGTCGCCGCTGGTCCGAGCCACATGTCGTAATCGACATCGGAAGGGGGTGATGAAACGACGGCTGGGCTGAGTGGCTTTCGGCGGTGGACAGCCCAGGCCCGCGCCATACGAACTTCACCGAGTTCTCCGCTGCGAAGATATTCGATGGCGGACTGAAAATGGGCACTGCTTCTCTGCTGCAGACCGACCTGTACGACCCGCCCGTGTTTGCGGGCCGCTTCGATCATCTGCACGCCTTCGATGATGTTGTGGGCGACCGGCGGTTCAACATACACGTCCTTTCCGGCCTGACAGGCGAGAATCGCCATCGGGGCATGCCAGTGATCGGGTGTGGCAATCACGACGGCGTCGATGCCCGGTTCGTCCAGAACTCGACGAAAATCCCGGACGCAACGGGGGGTGACCGCCTGCACTTTTTCGACGGCATGCACTGCTGCCGACAACTGGGCTCCGTCGACGTCGCACAGCATGGTGACACGCGCACCGGGAATTCCTGCGAAACTGGTGGCCAATCTTTGTCCCTGCTGCCGGACACCGATCACAGCCACCGAGACGCAATTGCCAGCCGAGAGACCGGCCGAGGTGGCCGCACCCGTCAGCGCGACGACGCCGCATGCCATTCCGGCAGCGTTGTGAGCGCTCGATTCCAGGAACTGGCGACGGCTGACATCGTTCTGCAGAAACTTCTTGACGTCCATCGCGGATTCTTTCGGGGGTCTTAAACCTTGGCAGGCTGTTTGGCGGGGCCTTCAGTCGGCTCGCATTCTGCCCGTTTTGGCACGGTGTCCGCAGGCGCTCTCCGATGCCGTGTTCCGGAAGATGATACTACGAATCGACTCTTCAATCGTATCATGGTCACTGAGAAACCTGAAGCAGATAATACGTCGCACGAACAAGATTCCACCCTGGAGTCGCCCCTCTGCACATTGACACCGGCCGCCGAGCCCGGAGAATAAACACCAGTGAGCATACCAACGCCGTCGGCCGTCGCCGCTCGAATCGACGCTGATCCGTGTGGCAAGACACTTTGCGGAGAGAACGGGTGGGTCTGAGAGCTTGGGTAGCAGTGTGCCTGTGGATGGCGGGGGTGACGGCCGTGGTCGGTGTGATCGCTGGCGGTCTGACCGTGGTGCTGGCGCTACTGGGGGACGACTTCGCCGCCCGTGGCGTCGTCGGCGTGGCGTTAGTCGCAGCCGTTTGCTTTGTTGTCGATCTGATCGCCATCCTGCTGATGTTGGCCGCCGCCTACGTCAGCGATGATTTCGATGTGATGGACTTCGGCCCGGATTGCTACGAGTATGATCATTCCGATCGACATTCGGACGGCCGCGAAGACGTTGATGCCGAAACAGGCCTGTGATTTCACGCTTGTTTCCTCCGGCGTGACGTTGATCGGCTGCGCATTGCAGCTTTGATTTGAACCGTGTGGGAGGGCGGTCCACACGACTTGGGATTTTGCAGTCCATTCACCATGCCAATCAAATTTCGCTGTAATCACTGCAATCAGTTTCTGGGAATCTCTCGTTCCCAAAGTGGTCATGTGGTTGACTGTCCGGCGTGCGGGCGGACGCTGCGAGTCCCGGCGTTAGACGGTTCCATTCTTCCTTTGCCTCAGCCCCAACTGAATTTTGAAGATACGAAGCTGCGCGAGGCCTTGGCGGAACTTGCCGATCTGGAAAAGGCAAAACAACAGGGCCAGAAGCCGTCCGCTCCGAATGGCGTGCCGGAACAGGCTGAGAGCCAACGGTCCGAGTCGGCTCCGATTCTTCTGGAACCACTTCCCCAGGGGGAGCCAATCGCGCTTGAACCGGCGGTTCACGGTTCGCGACCGACGGGCTTAGCCCATCACGAACAACAAAAGCCTGATGTGCCGCCTGGCGTTCTTGCCGATCAACGCACCGGCGGTCGTGAAGCACGCTCGACGATCGGACCGTTCGAAGGTCGAGAGCAAGCCGTCGCGAACGTGGACGAGGCGGACGAGTTTGTTGCGATCGTCATTGAGGAGCCAGAGAGTCCACACCGCTCCAAAGCGAATCGGATGGCGGCTGGCAGCTCCCAGCATCGGCCAGAACAACCGCCCCTGCCGATCCAAGAGATGGAAGATGACGCACTGGACGTGTTCATTTCCATCGACAATGCACCGGTTGAGGTGCGTGACCCCGCCCGGCGGATCCCCTGGCGACAATCCATCCCGATCGAGCGGCCGAAGCTTCTGCTCGGAGTGCTCGCTGCCGGTGTTGTCTGCGGGTGGTTATTGGCCAGTCTGTTTGGGTGGATCGCTGGCTCGTCTGTTCGCGGAGAGACACCACCCTCCGCCACCGTAGGTCGGGAAC
>CALJUK010000394.1 GCA_937975745.1 uncultured Planctomycetaceae bacterium
ACCTGGGCGCCCGCCGGATCAACCTGGCTTCACCCGATGACAGCCTGATGCTGCTGAAGCCATCGGGTGTCGTTCCGCATATGGGTGGTGTGCTCATGCAGCCGGGGGAACCGTATTACGAGATTCTCCGGCGCTGGATTTCGGATGGTGTCCCGCTGGTGCTGGATTCGTCGCGCGTGGCGAAGATCGAGATTCAGCCGACGGACCCGGTGGTCGAGAAGATCGGCGGTCGCCAGCAGATGCGGGTGCTTGCCACCTACGCGGACGGAACGGTTCGCGACGTAACACGGGAAGCCTATATCGAGAGCGGTAATCGTGAAGTCGCCGAATCCAGCCGGGAAGGCCTGATGACGGCCATTCGTCGTGGCGAGGCGCCCGTGTTGGCCCGTTATGAAGGGGCCTATGCCGCGACCACGTTGACTGTCATGGGAGACCGGACCGGCTTTGTTTGGGAACAGCCCGAGACCTGGGGCACGATTGACGAACTTGTCGCGGCCAAGTGGGAGCGGATGAAGATTGCTCCGTCCGGCCTGACAAGCGACGAGGAATTCCTCCGCCGTGTCTACCTGGATCTGACCGGTCTGCCGCCCACGACCGATGCCATTCACGAATTTCTGGCTGACCAACGACCGACCCGTGAGAAACGGGACGCCATCATCGACAAGCTGGTTGGCAGCGAGGACTACATCGTTTTCTGGACCAACAAGTGGGCTGACCTGTTGCAGGTGAACCGCAAGTTTCTGGGGACCGAGGGGGCCTCACAGTTCCGTGAATGGATCCGGGCCAGAGTTGCCGACAACGTCCCATATGACCAGTTCTCGCGAGAGATTCTGACGGCCAGCGGTTCCAACCGCGAAAACCCGGCTGCGTCGTATTACAAGATTCTGCGTGATCCGGTCGACATGATGGAGAACACGACGCACCTCTTCCTGGGCGTGCGGTTCAACTGCAACAAATGTCACGACCATCCCTTTGAGAGATGGACCCAGGACCAGTACTACGAGACGGCGGCGTATTTTGCCCGTGTCGACCTGAAACCCGATCCCGAAAGCGGAAATCGCAAGATCGGTGGAACCGCAGTCGAAGGGGCCAAACCGCTGTATGAAATCGTCACTGACCGTCCTGCGGGCGAAGTCAAGCACGAACGAACCGGCGCGGTGACTCCGCCCGAGTTTCCGTTCGATTGCAAGTATTCAGCCGCGGAGGATGCCACTCGTCGGGACAAGCTGGCGGCCTGGGTGACCTCGCCCGACAATCCCTATTTCGCCAAAAGCTACGTCAACCGGCTCTGGGGCTACCTGACGGGTGTCGGCTTGATTGAACCGCTGGACGACATTCGCGCGGGCAATCCCCCGACGAATCCGGAACTTCTCAATCATCTGACGGACGAGTTCATCAAGACAAACTTCGACGTCCGGCATATCATGCGGCTGATCTGCAAGTCGCGGACGTATCAATTGCAGGTCGGGACCAATCGCTGGAACGAAGACGACACGATTAACTATTCCCACGCGACGGCCCGTCGGCTGCCGGCGGAAGTGTTGTACGATGCCATTCATCGGGCGACCGGTGCCGTTTCCAGCATTCCGGGTGTGCCGGATGGAACGCGAGCGGCCGCGCTTCCGGATGCGGGTGTCGAACTTCCCAGTGGATTTCTGGCGGCACTCGGGCGACCATCACGCGAGAGTGCTTGCGAGTGCGAGCGAACCAACGATGTCCAACTCGGACCAATTATGGCGCTGGTCAATGGCCCGACCGTGGGGAATGCGATTGGGGCGGCTGACAACGCGATTGCGAAACTGGTGGCGAGCGAACCGGATAATAGAACGCTGATCGACAAACTGTTCCTCCGTGTTCTGAACCGTCACGCGCAACCGGAAGAAATCGAAGCCGTCCTCTCGACGGTGCCCGCGGTTTCGGCCAATCACGAGGAACTTGTTCTGGCGCTGAAGCAACGGCAGGAGTTTGTCACCGCGGAGACGCCCAAATGGGAAGCCGCTCGCCAGCAGCGAATTGACAAGGCGAAGGCCGACTTAAAAGCCTACGAAGCGGAAATCGAACCCCGCGTCGCAGAGCAGGAGAAGCAGAAGGCCGAGAAGACTGCCAAGTTGGAAGCCGACTTGGCGGCGTATCGCGCCACTCTCTCTGATAAACTCGCTGATTGGGAAAAACAGCAGAATGCGTCGGTTCCCTGGACTCTGCTCGATCCGCAAGATCTGAAGGCCAGCAGCGGGGCGAAGCTGGAGAAGCAGGCAGACTCCTCGATCGTCGCCTCCGAGAAGGACGATAAAGGAACGTACATCATCACGGTGAAGACCGATCTGCCCAGCCTGACTGCTTTTCGGCTGGAAGCCCTGACGGAGGGGGGACTTCTCGGCAAGGGCCCCGGACTGGCGGACAACGGCAACTTTGTCGTCACCGAGCTCGTCGTCGAGGCGGCTCCCGCCAGCGACCCGGAGAAGTTTCAGAAGCTGGCATTTTCAACGGCCGATGCCGACTTCACCCAAGAGAGCTTCGACATCAAGAAGACGTTCGACGGTCAGGAGAAAGATCAATCCGGTTGGGCCGTCAGCCCCGCGGTCAACATGTTGCACTGGGCCACATTCCAGTTGAAAGAGCCCGTCACCAATGAAGGGGGGACGGTACTCCGATTCACGCTGCATCAGTTCCACAACGCGGCCAAGCATCGGCTGGCGCGATTCCGGCTGGCTGCGACCGCACAAAAAGAACCGGTCGGACTGAGCCTTCCAGAGGAGTTGAAGAGCCTGCTGGCAAAGGCGGCCGAAGAAAGATCTGATCAGGAACGGGCTGATCTGTTAAAGTATTATGGTGCGATTGATCAGGAACTGATCAAGAAGCAGGCTGCATTGGCCGAGAGCCGTAAGCCGTTGCCAATTGACCCGAAACTGAAATCGCTGCAGGAATCACTGGAGATTGTCAGTCGACCCTTGCCGGAAGATCCGACTCTGGTGCAGCTGAGGCAAGATGTCGAGACCAGCCAGAAGCAGGTCGAGAACACACGTTTGACTGTCGCGCAGGATTTGACCTGGGCGCTCATCAACAACCCCTCGTTCCTGTTCAATCGATAATTTCGCCGGCCGGATCGGCCGCGTTGGACCAAGACGGATCATTCGCCTTCAAGTCAGTCGACCAATTCAAGGGAGCAACGCAATGCTGATCGTCCAAGGACAACCCGGCAAAGATCTCTGCGACAGCCATCTGGGGATCACCCGCCGCGATGTGTTGCGAGTGGGAGGTTCCGGCTTCCTGGGGATGTCGCTGGGTTCGATGCTGGAAATGAAGGCCGCTTCCGCAAAGGAAACAGCCGGCCAGGCGGAACGGCCCGGTTTCGGTCGCGCCAAGAGCATCATCATGGTCTACCTGCAGGGGGGACCCAGCCATCTGGACCTGTGGGACCCGAAGGAGAATGTTCCAGAGAACGTGCAGAGTCCGTTCAGCAACATCTCTACCAAGTTGCCCGGCGTGCAGTTCACGGAGAATCTGCCGACCCTGTCGCAGATGAACGACAAGTTCACGATGATCCGCTCGATGAGCTACACGCCCAACGGACTGTTCAATCATACGGCCGCCATTTATCAGATGATGACCGGTTACACGACCGACAAGGTCAGTCCAAGTGGTCAGTTGGAGCCCCCCAGTCCCAAGGACTTCCCGAACTTCGGCTCGAACATTATCCGACTGCGGACGACCAACGTGCCCATGCTGCCGTTTGTGATGCTTCCCCGACCTTTGCAGGAAAGCAATGTGGTGGGCAAGGGGGGGACCGCCGGTTTCCTGGGGAAGGCGTTCGACCCGTACACGTTGTATCCGTCGGGCGACGACGACGACATGGATAAGATGAGCAAGATCAAAATCGACGATCTGCAACTTCGTCCTGATGTGTTTGCCACACGATTAGAACGGCGGGCCAAGTTGCGGGATGCCATCAACGCTGGCATGCCGACCATCGACAAAGCCGTTTCGAACTACAAACTCAACGAGTACTACGATCAGGCACTCAGTCTGATCGTATCGGGACGGGCTCGGGAGGCGTTCGCCCTCGATCGCGAGCCGCACGATGTTCGAACCATGTATGGTCGGAATACATTCGGCCAGAGTTGTCTGCTGGCACGGCGTCTGGTTGAAGCCGGCACACGTGTGGTTGAGGTGATCTGGCCTAAGGTGGCCAACTCGAACAATCACTCGTGGGACCATCACAGCGGTCTAACCGACCGGATGAAGAACCAATCCGCCCCCATGCTGGATACGGGACTGTCGGGTTTGCTGACAGACCTCGAAGACCGGGGCCTGCTGGACGAGACCCTCGTCGTTGCGGTGGGCGAGTTCGGCCGCAGCCCACAGCGCGGTGTGAGCACTTCCGGAAACAACAACAGTGCCGACGGTCGCGACCACTGGCCGTACTGCTATACGGCCGTTGTGGCGGGTGCCGGGATCAAGGCCGGCTATGTCCACGGCAAGAGCGACAAGACGGCTTCGGCTCCGGTCGACAAACCGGTCCACCCGGGCGAATTGCTGGCGACCATCTACCACGCTTTCGGAATTGAGCCGGACACTCTTGTTTACAACCATCTCAACCAGCCTCGCGAACTGGTCAAGGAACAGGCCGTCTCAGAGTTGTATTCGTAGATCGCTGCGGCCGCCTGACGACTTTTACACGATCTCGTTCTGAGCCGGTTTCTTCGGAGGCCGGCTCTTTTCTTGTGAATGACGCCCTCTGAAAAGAAGTGCGTGTGCCCCGACTGTCGGGAGGTTACAATTTTCAGGATCAGCCGGCATGTTGCAGGTTCGCCCGCGGGCAGGCCTGACCAACCGGTTTGGGAGAGCCGATCCATGAACAAGTTCGTCGGGGCATTTGCATTAATCTGCCGAGATGCGGCCGATCAGTCTCAGTTTCTAACGTGCTGGAACGAGCGGACGCACCAGTTGGAGTTTGTGGCAGCCGAGCGACTGGAAGGAGAGACGTACCGGGACTCGCTGCTTCGCGAGCTGGGCTGGACCTTGCGGGTGGATGCCAACCGCCAGCTGGTCATTTCTCATGCTCCCCGGATCCATCTCAATTGTCCGGTCGAGATTTCCTGCGGAACGCCACCCACATTCTATGTGATCGAGTTTTACCTGGGCTTTCCGTTTGGGCGTTCGGGTGCGGACGCCATCGCAGCCAATCCGAACGTGGCCTGGCTTTCGCCCGAAGAACTCCACAGCGGGCAGGCAGCCGACGGACGGACATTTTCGCCCGTGCAGCGTCTGCTCGTCTCGCAAGCCGGGTTGATTCCATCGTTGGCTCGCGGTTGAGATTTCACAAACGATTCGGCATTCGCATCCAGGAGAGGTTGTCGGGATCGCGGATGATCGGCCGGAAGTCCATCTGGTCGAGCAGATCTCTTTGAAGGTCGATACCGGGTGCGATCTCAGTCAGTTCCAGTCCCGCGCGCGTGAGTCGGAAGACGGCCCTTTCCGTGACGTACAAAATCTCGCGCCCGGTGTCTCGTTCGCGCTGGCCATTAAACGACAGATGTTGCACGCGCGCGACACATTTGCGAACGGCTCCTTCGCGGAGAATCCGCAGCTGCCCGTTCTCAAGCTGGACCTCCAATCCGCCCGATGTCTCCGTTCCGCAAAACACCAGTCGGCGAGCCGCCTGGGTGATATTTACGAATCCACCCACACCAGCCAGTCGGGTGCCAAACCGGGACACGTTGACGCTGCCGTCGTGGTCAATTTCGGCGGCGCCGATCGCAGCGAAGTCGAGACCACCTCCATCATAGAAGTCGAACTGGGACGGCTGGTCGATGATGGCCTGCGGATGAACCGACGCCCCAAAGCTGAGACCGGCGGCAGGCATTCCACCGATGGGACCGCTTTCCAGGGTGAGAGTGACCGGCCTCAGCAACCCCCGTTCGGCGGCGATTTGTGCAATTCCCTCAGGCATGCCGATGCCCAGGTTCGCAATGTCGCCAGTTTTCAGTTCATCACAGGCCCGCTCGGCAATGATCCGCCGCGCGATGTTCGCGCACACATCAATCGGCGCGGTAATTCCGTCCAGTCCATCCGCGGGCATCGGTTCGAAGTAGGATCGATTCAATGTCTCGGCAAATGTCTGTTCGTGTTCGTGCGGGTCCGCGATGACGATGCGGTCGACAAGGCAGCCGGGGACTCTCACCCGCATGGGGTCCAGCGACCTGTCGATAATTCGCTGGACTTGGGCAATGACCTGTCCGCCCGAGTTGTGGACCGCCTGTGCGATCGGGAGGACTTCGCCGACAATGGCCTCTTCGTCCATTCCCAGGTTGCCGTGAATATCGGCCACAGAAGCCCGAATGAGCCCAATGTGGACCGGAAAGGACTTGTACAGCAGCCAGTCCTGGCCTTCGATCGTCACCCGCAAGATCAGACTCTCGACAGCTGCCGAATTCAGGCGCCCGCCATCACGCTCCGGATCGATGAACGTCCCCAGTCCGACGCGTGTCAGGCAACCCGGTCGGCCGGCGGCAATGTCACGCAGTAGCTGGCAGATGACTCCCTGCGGAAAATTGTAAGCTTCAATTTTGTTCTCAATGGCCAGTTGGCCGAGCTTGGGAACCAGCCCCCAATGTCCACCGATCACGCGCCGGACCAACTGCGGATGCCCGAAGTGATTCAGGCCGCGTTCTTTGCCATCTCCCTGACCAGCTGCGTACACCAGCGTCAGGTCGCGTGGAAAACCTTCGGCAAGAAACCGCTTCTCGATGGCGGCCGACAACCCTTCTGGATGCGCCGCACCGACAAAACCGCCGCAGGCGATCGTCGCTCCATCGGGGACAATCGCCGCGGCCTCGGCCGAAGTGCACAGCTTCTGATCCAGTTCTCGCTTCCCAGTTGTGTCAAGTGCCTGTCTTAAGGTTACGGAAGCGAAAGTCAGCGGCCAAGACACGGCAGTAGCGCGAACTCAGTGCGAGATTCGAATGTTGGCAAGACGTTTCGACTGACCTCGAACACCAGGAATGCGGGAAGATTATCACGCACAGCCCGCAACGGCCGATTCGACTCGATCCAGCAGGCGATCGACTTCCCGCCCTGTTTCTTCATCCAGAGACCACAGATACGGCCCTCGCCGATGGGCTCGGTCAATCAGACCTCGTCGTTGGAGGATGTATTTCTCGATCGCCAGAAAACCATCGAGTCCGGCCTGCAACTGCAGGGCGATCATGGCTGAGACGGGAAGCGACAAACGGTAGATGGTCTTGTCATCGTCGGCCACCAATGCCCGCCACAGTTTGACAATCGCGGGTAGCAGGTCCATTCCGGGAATGGTTCCCACGATGCCCCGGCGGTACGAATCGACTAATACGATTCCGCCGGAACCTTCAAAGATTCTTGCTTTCCCATCGGTCGCATTACGCAACGCGGACAGGTTGGGGCCGAGTGGGTTGGCTTCCGGCTTGAACAGAACTCGCTCGTCCCCATAGCGGTCGAGCAACTCGCGGCAGATGGAATGAGCAATCGGCCGGCCGACATATCCAGAAGCGTCCTGAACAATAATCGGGACAGTGACGCAGTCGACCAGGCTGCTGAAGTACGCGAGCAATTGGCTGTCGGAGGCCCCGCCGGCAATGGGGGGTATGGCCATTACGGCGTCGGCCCCGTGTTCGGCGGCATGTTGCGCGTACTCGACCGCCTGGCGTGTGCTTTCGGCTCCAACGCTGGCGATAAAGACCGTTCCCGGCCGCTTCATCTCTCCCAGTCGTTCGGTCAACCACTTGCGTTCGTGATAGGTCAGGCGAACCACTTCCGAGACCATGCCGGTGCAGATGCCGTCGACACCCTGGTCGAACGCCCATTGAACCTGCCGGGCCAGACTCCGTTCGTCGATTTTGTCGGCGTCTGTGAATGGGGTGTGCACGACCGGCAGAACGCCTGCGATTTCCATAAGATGCCTTTCTCCCCGCTGCATGAACTCATCCGAATCGATCACGCCTTTACCACCTTCGACAAAGCCCTGGACAGGGCATTACCAGTCTCCGACGCTGCCGTCCGGATAGAAGACTCGCTGCGGCATTTCCTGCTGGAAGGGATGTTTGCGAATTTCGGCTTCGTCGATTTCGATTCCCAGCCCCGGACGTGTATTCGGTCGAACAAGGCGACCTTTTGGTTCGACGTGGAAACCTTCGGACACGATGTCATTCCGGTAGGGAACGTCTTCGTGGACCGTCTCGCAGATCACATAGCCGGGTTGCGAGAATCCAAATTCTAGTGACGCGGCCGTACTGACCGGCCCCTGGGGATTGTGGGGTGCGAGTGCGATTCCATAAGCGTCTGCCAAGGCGGCAATCCGGCGGGCGGCCGTCAGTCCACCGCAGTGCGTGATATCCAGCTGACAGATTTCGCAGCCGCGTTGTGCGAACAGATCGCGGAAGTCGGTCAGCGCGATCATCCGCTCCCCCGTGGCGACCGGAGTCTTAATCGACGAGTTGATCATCACCAGACCGTCAAGATGTTCGGGCCAACAGGGCTCTTCGAAGAAGTAGAGTCCGTATGGATCGAGTGCCTGCCCAAACTGCAGCCCCATTGCTGGTGACGGCCGGGCATGACAGTCAACCATGATGTCAATCTCGTCGCCGACGGCATCCCGCATGGCGGCAACACAGGCTTCCGCCAATTGCACCGGCCGCAGACCTTCGACCGGCATGGTGGGTGGGACGGCCATACTTTTGAACGCGGTGAAACCGTCTTCGACGGCTTTTGATGCCAGGTCACCAAAGCGGCGGGCATCTTCCACGGATGTTTCGTAGAAGTCTTCGAGGTGACCACCCCCGAGATGGCAGTACGTGCGGATCCAATCGCGGACCGGACCGCCCCATAACTGCGAACAAGGCATATCGGCGATCTTGCCGGCAATATCCCACAACGCGATATCAATTCCCGAGATGGCCGTCGAACGGACGATTCCGTGTCCATGCCAGAAATGCTGCCGATACATCATCTGCCACAGATGTTCGATTCGGCGGGGATCTTCGCCGATGACCAACTCGGCCAGGTCTTCGATGGCGCCGGCCACGGCCCGGGTATGCCATTCCAAAGTCGCTTCGCCCCAGCCGAACAGACCAGGCTGGTCGGTGACGACTTTGACGAAAATCCAGTTCCGCATCCGGGCGTGGCAGACGTGGGTTTCGATGGCTGTGATCTTCACGCGATCGCCTCCGCCAATAACGATTCGACTGTTTCGATGATGTTCCGTTCCAACGCTTCCAGGCTCCCTTGTCTGAGAATTGAGGCGGCTTCCTGGTACAGGCCTCTGCCGAACGAGTCGCGATCGGGCAGATACCAGACTGTCGAACCGTTCGCCAGCGTCCCCAGGATGATCGGCCGGCCGGCGAAGTGGGCCCGCAATCTCCGTTGCAGCACGTTGTAATGCTCGCCGTCAACCGCGATCCAGACGGCGTCTCCCCACAACCAGGCATCCCAGGTGTATGGGAAAGCCTTGCCGTCCGGAAGACTCTTCGCGCGTGTCAGTAACCGATTGCAGCGTTCGATCATCGCGCGGGCATTGGCCTGGGCTGCGTTGTCCCCCGACTCAATCGCCTGCTGCTCCTTCTGTTGATAGCTTTCCAAGTCTCGTTGCAGGTTCTTCGGCAACGGAAGATCATCCCGGTAGGGCAGGTCGATGTGTGTCCGGCGGCGGAGCCAGCGTTCGTGCGAACACCGTGTCGGCTCGTCGACCGGCGCGTATTTCCACGTCCCTATTGTCGCCCCCGACACGACGGCACCGGTGTATTCAAACCGCATGCCAGCCGGCGGCAGGTCTTCCCACGCAGAGAGGACTGCATAACCGAGTTGGCGGCCGTTTCGATCGGCGACCGCGACGTCACCCACAAAACCTTCACGCGGACCGATGTCGCCCGAAGCCCCCTGGATAAACAGTGTCGGCGCGCCAGTTCGCTGTTCGATCACTTCCCGAAATGCGCCCAGGAAGTCGGGGCTGATCAGCGTGTTGTCCCAGGCCAATGTCGTTGGATGGCAGGCGTAGTTGACGACCGTCAGGAGAGATTCGTCCGAGCCATCAGCCGTCACGCGTCCAATCAACAGCGTGTCGTCCGTGACGCCATCGGGCGAGTAGCCACAGACATACTGGCCCGTCGTCTCATCCAGCAGATCGCGGTTGCATGCGAGATTGCAGCGTCCCGTTCCGTAGACAATGGTGGCAGGTTGCAATTTTGCGAGGGCGTCTTTGCCGGCGGCCGCGAGTGTCTGGCCCAACTGCTGCAGATAGCCGTCAATGAACTCTCCGCCCGGAAGGTGGCTTCGTTCGTGTCCGAGCAGTCCGGCACCGTGCGTGTGTGTGAAGAAGACGGTGATCCGCTCGACAGGCAGGCCGCAGTCTGCGCTGATAGCCTGCCGCAGTTCCTGCATTTCGGCCGCCCAGAACAAGCAGTGGTCGACGGAAATAAAGAGTTCCGCATCTGTTGCGCCGGGACTGCCGATCGAAGCCATCGCGACCGTCGTCTGCTGCAGTGGTCGATGGACACCCGTCGAACGGTCATGCCGCGCTGCACCCCACATCCGATGGTAAATTCCGACCGGAGGCGTGATGTCGCCGGTCGAAACACCGACACGACATCGGCTTTGCGGAAACGATTTCGTCATCGCCACGCTGTTGTCTCCTGCGGCGGCATCTGATGGGGCGGCATCACAGTATGTTCTCAATCACACGCTGACACGATACTCGATTTCCAATGCGCTTTCCGCATTCCGACGGGGAAATGATGTCTGCTTCCGCAAAACAATGTGCGGCGGATGCTTTCAACGGGTCGCGGTCCGAGTGAGATCGGCAGAACTTCCCGCGTGGCCGGAGAAACTCGTAAAAGTAACACGGGCATTTGAAGCCGTAAGTCCTTAGAATCGGTGCTTCTCCCCTGTCACAGATTGCCCCGTCGTGACCGACCGGGACCCGTCATTGCCGGTGGAGATTGTCTCGTTCTGGCAGGCAACACATTCGATTGAGAGTCGAACCGCTGCAAATTGAACGCGTTGAAGTCATCCCATTGGTGGGTGGCACCGTCGACGGTGGCTGGCCACAGGGACACGAGCCGCAAGAGAACCTGCACACGCTCATCGAGATCACGACGGACGAAGGTCTCACCGGTGTGGGAAGCTGCTTTACTTCCGGGACACTCGTGCAGGGGGCCGTCAATCTGCTCAAGCCGCTCCTCCTGAAACAGCCGGCCGAAGAGCCTGAACGCGTCAGCGAGCTACTCCGCCGATCTTCGTTCTGGCAGGGACGAGGAGGGGCCGTCGAGCACGCCATCAGCGGTATCGATATCGCGTTGTGGGACATCATGGGAAAGATCTGTCAGCAGCCTGTCTCGCGGTTGCTGGGGGGCAACTATCGGGACCGAATTAAACCATACGGGTCCATGTTGTTCGACGAACCGGCGGTCCTCAGCGAACGCCTCAAGGAAACGGTGGCCCGCGGTTTTAAGGCCATCAAACTGGGGTGGCGACCCTTTGGCCGCCGGGATCACAAGTTTGACGAACTGCTTGTTCGAACGGCACGCGAAACCGTTGGTTCGGATGTCGAACTGATGGTCGATGCCGGCGGTAGCGAGCAATTCTGGCCACACGGTCTCAACTGGGCTCGGCGGACCGCGCACATGTTGGCCGACTATGACATCGAGTGGTTCGAAGAGCCGCTCCCTCCCGACGATATCGAGGGCTACATCGAACTGACACGGCAGTCGCCCGTTCCCATTGCCAGTTGCGAAGTGCTGACTCGGCGGGAGTCGTTCCTCCCGTGGATCGAACGCCGGGCAGTCGACATCATTCAGCCGGACAGTACCAAAAACGGCGGCCTCAGCGAGACTCGGCGAATTGCCTGGGCGGCTTTCGACCACAATGTGCAGGTGGTGACTCACGGCTGGAATACGGCTGTCGGACTGGCGGCCGATCTGCAACTGGCCGCAGCCATTCCCGTGGCCCGATACGTCGAATACCTTACACCTTGCGCCTATCTGGAAGACCTGACCACCGAACCGTTCGTCCTCGATGACGAGGGCTGTCTCAAGATTCCCCAATCGCCGGGGCTGGGAATCGAACTGGATCACGAGAAGCTCAAGAAGTACCGCGGCTGACTTGATCGATGACCGTTCCAGATCCTGGCGCGCTGCGTCTTCGTCCTGTTCAATCGCCTGAAGATCGGCCGCCAACCGGTCTTAAAAAAAATGGCAAATTACGATTCCAAGGATGTACACACCCATGACTGACCGAGCGAAGACCGAATACCGCTACGAGAAATTAACCTGGCCGGAAATCAACGACGCCGTCGAGTTGGGGAAGGTCTGCATTGTTCCCTGCGGAGCCGTCGAACAACACGGCCCCCATCTCCCGCTGGATGTGGACCTGGTTTGTCCGCTGGGTGTCGCGAATATGGCAGGGCAGTCGGCTCCGGAAGACATCCTGGTGCTACCGATTGTCAGCTACGGGTACACGGGCCATGTGATGGACTTTCCGGGGACGATCAATTGCCATTACGAGCACTTCATGCGGATGGTGCTCGACATCACAAAGTCGCTTGCCTATCACGGATTCAAGAAGATTATTCTGCTGAACGGTCATGGTTCGAATATGCCGAACCTCAACCTGGTGGCCCGCCGCGCGAACCTGGAAACGGATGCCGAATGCGTTTTGACCGGCTGGTGGGAACTGCTGATGGTCGATCCGGAGTTCATGAAGAAATGGCGCGAAAGCAAGTTCCCCGGCGGAATCGCGCATGCGTGCGAACTGGAGACGTCGATGTACCTGTACCTCGACGAGGAAAACGTGCGGAAGGACAAAATCAAGAACGGCGACATCAGCTTCAACAACGATGGCAGCCCGTTCAACTACGTCGATCTGTATGCCCAGGGGCCTGGGACAGTCGTCTCGTGGACCAGCAGCTACAGCGAATCGGGGGTTCTGGGCGAGGCCGAACTGGCTACCGCTGAAAAAGGACGCGTCGCCTGCGAAGAGGCAGCCCGCCAGTTAGTGGCCTACGTGAAGTACTTCAAGAATCGAGCCAAAGACCAACGGCGGGATCTGCACCGTACCAAGCCGACAATGCCCATTCCCTGGGGCCAGCTCGATCAGTAGAGTTCCGCAGGCCCACTCTCTTCTGTGATGTGAACATTGCATGACCATACTTGATTGGCTCATCGTTCTGATCGTCAACGGTTCGATCATCGCGTACGGCCTGTACCTGGCCCGGAAAACACATACCAGCAGCGAGTGGTTTCTTGCGGCCCGGTCGCTGCCGTGGTGGGCCGTCGGTCTGTCAATGTTCGCGACGAATGTCGACAATGCCGACTTGGTCGGCGTTTCGGGAATGACCTACAACGAAGGCGTACACGTTCTTTCGGTCTATGCCATCGGAAGTGCGCTGGGGGGAATCCTGGCGGCATTTCTGATCGTGCCCGAGATGAGTCGCCGCGGAATCTACACCAACGCCGAGTATCTCGAAGCCCGCTTCGGGCCATCCACACGAATCTTGAGTGCGCTGATCCAGATTCAGTACCGCAGCAGCATGCTGGGAATGATGATCTGGTCGACCTATCTGGTCCTGACGCAACTGGTCGACATTTCGCCCGCGGCAGCCTGGTCGTTGATTGTTTTCCTGGTTCTGTTGGCCGGATTGTATACCGCGTGGGGTGGCCTGGGTTCTGTCGTCTGGACCGACTGCGCTCAGGGACTGGTAATGATGGCCGCAGGGCTGGCGATCTTTGCCGCCGTCTGGGATGCCGCCGGTGGCTGGTCTGGTCTGGAGGCGACGCTGTCAGCGATTCCGACAGCGGACGGTGGGACGAAGGCCGATTTGTTGCACATCGGCCGATACCAGGGGGACCATGGCGTCATTGCTCCGCTGGTCATCGTGCTCGGCTGGACGATCATCGGCAGTGGGTACTGGACGGTGAATCACACACAGACCATGCGGCTGATGGGCTCGCGTTCGATCACCGACATGAAGTATGCCGCAGTCTTCGGCGTGGGACTCAGTCTGCCGATCATGATGATCTCTGCGTGCCTGGGTGTCTTCGGACACGGCATTGCCGACCTGCCCGAGATGGGATCGGCGGACGAACTGTATCCGTTGCTTGCGAACCGCGTCCTCGGACCAGGGATGAAGGGGTTGGTCGTTGCCGGTGTCGTGGCGGCTGTTGTCAGCACGTTTGACTCGATGGGCTCTGCATTGTCGGCCATCTTTACTCGTGACGTCTACGCGCGATTAATCGCACCCGACAAGCCAGATGCCCACTACGTCCTGGTCAGCCGGATCGCGACAGCCGGTGTGCTGATGCTGGGCTTTGCTTACTTGCCGTTCATCTGGATGCAGGATCACATGCTGAAGGCATTCACAACGCTGATCCCGGTGTTTGTGACGCCGCTGTTTACGATCTATCTCGCCGGAGTGCTCACACGGTCCCACCGACGCAGCGGGATTATTGGCCTGCTGTGTGGCTCGGCTTATGGAGTGATTGCGCTGGTCGATCGGCAGTTACTCGAACCGGCCGGAATTGAAGGGTTGCCCGTCTGGTTTACGGAACGGTGGGTGGCGCTTCCCTGGTCGATTGTGTTTACTGTCGTGCCGATGGTCATCACGACGCTGATTCTGGGGAGGGAAGATGTTGCCCAGGACGAACAGTGGACCGAACAGGGCTGGCTGCAACGCAGTCGCGAAGAACTCCCGCCATTCCCAGAGGAAGATCGTAACAGTCGGATCGGCACAAACCTCGCCGCGGCTGCCTTGATGCTGGTCTCGTGCTGGGTCGTCTTCGTCTGGTTCTGGTAGTCAAACTTGTGCCGGCATTGCTCTGTTGTTGCGTTCGTCCCGGTTTCTCGACCTGTTTCTGGAATTCCACATGCAATTGGCCACCGTGTTGACACCGATGTCCGAAACGAACCTTCGCCTGGCTGCGCAGTGCGGTGTGACGGATGTCGTGGATCGCTATCCCGGAACGACAATCGATGAGGTTCGGGCCGCCAAATCCAGAGTGGCCGAATACGATCTGAATCTGTCTGTCATCGAGGGCTATCTTCCGATCGAACAGATTAAGCTGGGGCGGGATGACGGCAGCGAGTTGGAGGAACTGAAGCAACTCGTGCGACATATGGGCCAGGCCGAGATTCCCATCCTGTGTTATAACTTCATGGCGGGGACCGATTGGGTCCGGACTCGCCTGGACGCGCCTGAACGTGGTGGCGCTCTGGTGACTGGCTTCAACCTGAAGGACGTCCAACAGGCCTTCCTGTTGGGGCATGATTCAATGGGGACCCCGTACAAACGGGACGAAGAAGTCGTGGCGGCCAATGACCTGTGGCGGCGGTTGGGACGGCTACTGGAAGAGCTGGTCCCGGTGGCAGAGCAGGCCGGTGTGACTTTGACGATGCATCCGGACGACCCACCGCTGCCAGCACTGTTGGGCAAGTCTCGCATCATGAACAGTGTCGAGTCTTTCGAGAAGCTGATCCAGCTTGTCCCCAGTCCGCGCAACGCGATCTGCTTCTGTCAGGGAACATTCGCCACGATGGGGGTCGATCTGGTCGATGCAATCCGACGGTTGGGATCACACATCCGCTACGTCCATTATCGGGACGTGCGGGGTTGTCCCGAGTCGTTCGTCGAAACCTTCCATGACAATGGACCCACCGACATGCCGGCCACCATGCGCGCTTTGCGGGAAGTCGGCTTCGATGGTCCCATTCGCCCGGACCACGTTCCGCAACTGGTCGGCGACGAAGAGGGCCCGCAGGTCTCCGGCGCCTACTCCCGCCG
>CALJUK010000395.1 GCA_937975745.1 uncultured Planctomycetaceae bacterium
ACCCGGTCCGTGTACTGCAGCCCAACACCGGTTCCCAGAACGTGATGAGTGTCACACTGCGTCGTCTGCAACGACCCGCTCCGGAAGGCACGATTGCCATGTTCTACCTGCAAAAGAACGACTACGACGATTTGGATTTGAAAGTTCGATTCTCCAGCGACGAAGGCCAGTCGTTTGGTTCGTCAACACTGGTCACGGCCGATCCCGGTTATCATGTCGTCAACAACGACCGTGTGACTCAGCTTGCCAATGGTCGCCTTTTGGTCCCGGCGGCTTCGACACCTAATGTCCGGACACAGGGCCATTTCGTCGCCCACTGCTATTTGTCGGACGACGGAGGGAAGACCTGGCGGAATGGCAAGGAAGTTGTCGATTTGCCCAAGCGGGGCGCGATGGAACCCGAGGTGTTCGAACGAGCCGACGGTCGCGTGCTGATGCTCATCCGCACACAACTTGGCTACATTGCCAAGAGTCTGTCGCACGATGGCGGGGAAACCTGGTCTGCTCCGGAATCTCTCGGTCTTCGGGCGCCGGAGGCCCCGGCCACGTTGCGGCGGATACCCGCCACAGGAGACTTGCTGCTGATTTGGAACGACACGTTCGATCCGGCGGCATCTCACGGCGGGAAGCGGACCCCCTTGGCGGCAGCCATCTCGTCCGATGAAGGTGCAACCTGGAGGAATGTCGGCCAGTTGGAAACAGACAAAGACAGAACATATTCATACACCAGCCTCACGTTTGTCCGAGATCGGGCGGTTTTCACTTACTGGGAAAGTGGAAATGGCGGTCGACTGTCGACTCGCTTTCGCGCGCTTCCCGTCCGCTGGTTCTACCGCGACACTCTCTCGGCGTCCCACTGAGTCCCAACAGTCTGGGCCACGCCGCCCGGGGTCTTCAATTCTTAGAGCAGGCCACCCATGCGTTTGTTCGTCATCACTGCACTCACGGTGTTCTGGACCATTTCGATTGCACGACCGGCAAGCGACGTGGACGCTGCAGAGCGAATTCTCGACCCCACTTTTCACCATTTACGGAGCGGGACCTCACGCGAATGGGACGACTTTCCCGAGCAGCCCGAGGCGGCACAACAGGAACTCGGATTCGAAGCCCAGGCGAATCAGACCGAGCAGACTCTTCAGCTGCGTCAACAGGACCTCAAACAGACCTGGCAGGTCTCTCTGAACGGGAAATCGCTGGGCCACCTGCACCGCGACGAGAACGATATGCGAGTCTATTTCGCGGTACCGCCCGGAACACTTATCGACGGCGACAACAGACTCGTGATTGCGCAGCCAAAGGGACCGAGTGACGATGTACGCATCGGCGATATTCGACTCGATTCTCGACCCGTGTCGGCCGTCCTGGGTGAATGCACTGTCAAGGTTC
>CALJUK010000396.1 GCA_937975745.1 uncultured Planctomycetaceae bacterium
GGCAGGGAAGGTATCTCGATCGCAGACCAGGTTCCCAATCTTGGTTTCCGCTGCGTTCTGCGGAGTTCCGAGAAGCCCGCCCCCAAAACCGAAAAATAGCCTCGGGCAAGGCTTTACGGCGGCCCTCCTCACCCGCCCGGGCATCGGTTCGCTTGCTGGAATTCCCCCCCGCTGTGTGATAACTTGTGCAAGTCGGCTCGCCGCTGTTTTCAGGCGTGTCTCAGACCATTGCCGAAACGGGACCATTGCGGAATCGAACATCATGTCGAGTGTCATCCAGGCAATCACCGGGGTCAGTTCCGGAACCGAGAATGTCATCATGACGGTTTACCCGTCTATTTCGGGTCGGGGCCTGGGTCAACTGATCGGCCTGTTGATGAACTCCGTCCCGTTGCGGATTGGCGGCGTGCGGCTGTCGAATCTGGTGTTTGGTCTCCCGTTGGCTCCTTTGGGGGCAATCGGCTATCTCGCCGAGAAGGTCATCGGTGACAAGTACATCCTGACAAACCGCTCGGTCGAACAGTGGAAAGCAACCGGCGGACGGATGCTGTCGGATATCCCGCTGGAATCGATCGCGTCGATCGAATTGGACGAGCAATGGGGGCAGGACTTCTATTACGCGGCTGACCTGCTGCTCGTCGATGCGAAGGGAACGGTACTGACTCGCCTGAAGGCGGTCACTCGTCCGGATGTTTTTCGGCAGACCATCCTGGAAGCCCGCGATGCCCGCATGCAGGTGACGGCAACCATGGAGCTGATTCAGGCCCGCAAGAAGGCCTGAGGTTCCACCGCGAGGGATGTCGCAGAGCGAGTGCGCTTCGCGCATGACCGTGGCGGCGTTTGCCCACGTGATGGCCTGAGAAACAGGCTCGTTTCGCCGCCGGAATTCGCGACACTTCGGCGCACATGATTTAACTGACGGCAATGCTCCGCGGGGAAACCCGCTGTTCGAGCAGCCAATCTTCGAGCATCACCTGACGCACGTACGGGGCACGCAGCAGATTGGCATCCGACCGGACCATCCGTGCCAGCCAAGGTCGACGGCGGGCAATTCCCGAGACGGCCCACATTCCGAATCCGGCCAGAGTGTTCTGGCTCAGCTGCACCAGAACATTGTTTTCCAGCCTCGAGAGTGTCGCCGGGATAATGTTGGGTTCGGGGCCGACGTGCATCACCATCTCGACGCCGGATTCCAACAATGTTGTGATGGCGTCCCACAGTCGTTGCGGATGGTCGACCCAATCGCGAATCATATCGCGGCTGTTGGAACCGTCATAGCTGAAGTTGCCCGTCAGCAAAGACAGGACCCGCGGAACCGGGGGCGTGAATCCGCCGGCAGCTGTCTCCAGCCTCACACTCGTCCTGTCACAAAGATTGTGCTGTCTTACGATCGGCGTGTGGATGGGAGGCCAACGATCCGGATTGATCCGTAGGTGCGGACGGGGGCTGAACTCGTCGCGCATGTGCTTCTTGAACGTTTGCACGGTCCTGCCTTGCCCGAGTATGAGAATTGCATTGGGGGCCAGAAAGCTAGAAATGACGATGGTTCCCTTTCCCTCGGCCGTGATTCTCTGGCAGAGCGATTGCACACCTTTGAAGTCGAGTCTCTCTCCCCGCGAGAACAAGACTCCCATGGTCACGTTGGCTGCCAATTCGCTCGCGTCCTGTCCTAACGCCAACAGTAGCGGATAGGCGGTTTCCAGCGGATAAACACCACTGGC
>CALJUK010000397.1 GCA_937975745.1 uncultured Planctomycetaceae bacterium
AGCACCGATGTCTTCTGCTTTGCCCCGCCCGATCTGCCCTACGATCGCCTGCCACCTGGCGTCCTGCATCCGCGGGCCATCGCTCGCGGCGTCGTGTCCGGCGTCAGGGATTACGGCAACCGAATGGGGATCCCCACAGTCAACGGTGCGGTCTATTTCGACGAACGGTATCTGGGGAATCCACTCGTCTACTGCGGCAACGTCGCCTTGCTCCCGGTTGGCATGGCCGAGAAGCATGTCTCACCGGGAGACTACATCGTGGCCGTCGGTGGACGGACTGGGCGTGACGGCATCCACGGTGCGACGTTCTCATCGGCCGAGTTGACACACGAAAGCGAAGCGCTGTCCGGCGGTGCCGTGCAGATCGGCAACGCAATCACCGAAAAGATGCTGGCCGACGTTGTCCTGCAGGCACGCGATCTGGGGCTGTTCACGGCCATCACCGACTGTGGTGCGGGCGGATTTTCGAGCGCCGTCGGGGAGGTGGGAGAAGAAACCGGTGCCGAGGTCTGGCTGGAACGCGCTCCTCTGAAGTACGCCGGCTTGTCATACACCGAGATCTGGATCAGCGAAGCACAAGAACGGATGGTTCTCGCTGTTCCGCCGAAGAACTGGGAACAGTTCCAGTCTCTCTGCGCTCGCGAAGGCGTCGAAGCGACCGTGATCGGCCAATTCACCGACACCCAACGACTGGTCCTGAAGTACGACGACCAACTCGTCGCCGACCTCTCGATGGAGTTCCTGCACGACGGCCGCCCACCCGTCATTCGTGATGCAGTCTACAGCCCTCCAGTTGAGATGCCACTGCAGATTGCCGACAAGGCTCGCTACGATGATGACCTGACCGCCATTCTGTCGTCGCCGAATGTCTGCAGCAAAGAGTGGATCATTCGGCAATACGATCACGAGGTGCAGGCCGGCAGCGTCGTCAAACCGCTGGTGGGTCGATTCGAAGACGGCCCGTCCGATGCCGCCGTCGTCCGTCCCGTGCTGCAGTCCCCGCGAGGAATTGCCATCGCCTGCGGAATGAACCCCCGACTGGGGGACTTCGACCCGTACTGGATGGCCGCCTCCGCAATCGACGAGGCAATCCGTAACTGTGTTGCCGTCGGGGCTGATCCGTCACGCATCGCGATCCTCGACAATTTCTGCTGGGGCAATACCGAGCGGGCCGAAACACTCGGAAGTCTGGTTCGGGCGGCACTCGCCTGCCAGGACATGGGTGTTGCGTATGGCACATCATTCATCAGCGGCAAAGACAGCTTGCACAACGAGTTCTCGTACGTCGACGCCGATGGACAGCGGCAGACGGTTTCGATCC
>CALJUK010000398.1 GCA_937975745.1 uncultured Planctomycetaceae bacterium
CTCCCGTCGGACACCGTTCTCGAGTTGCGACGCCAGGGAGACGAGTCCGTCTCCCGCGAGCCGATGCGGCGCACGACACTTCGTAATGCCGCGGGCGAGTCCTACGATGTGGCAGCCGTTGGACTGGCGGTCGCGGAAGGAGAGTGGGAACTCCGCGTGGTGGGAGGCGATCATCAATCGATGGACTGGCAGTCCCTGGTTGTCGTGCCACCACCCGTTTTGCGGTCCTTGCACGTTCGGCTGATCCCGCCGGCGTATCTGGATTCGGAGCCGGTGGTTCTACCGACTGATGTGGGCGATATTCAGGCGTGGATGGGAACCCGCGTCGTCGTCGAAGCCGAGGCCAGCAAACCATTGTCGGAGGCCGTCCTACGAATTGCCGACACGGACCCTGTTCTGGCAGAACTGAGCGAAGATGGGACTCGATTGAAGGCGGAATTCGAACTGAATAAACCGCGACGCCATTCGTACTGGCTACAGCTGACCGATCGAGAGGGATACGAGAATCAGGACCCTCCCCGCTATGATGTGCGCGTCAACACAGACGCGGTCCCCGACGTCAGCATTCTCAGTCCCAGCGCCGACGTCCGGGTGACGCCGACCGCCGAAGTTCCCGTGCGTATCGAGGCGAAGGACGACATTGGCCTGGTTGGCATTCGGTTTCACTATCGGCTGGAAAGCGAGGGCGAGAGTGAAGGTCGAATTGTTCCGCTATTCGAAGGAGAAGGTCTTCCCACGCAGCATTCCGCCGAATGGAACTGGTCTCTCACCGAATTGTCGTTGCCGCCTGGCATGCGGTTGTTCGCCCGGGCTGAGGCCACCGATGCGTTTGACCTGGGTGTGCCGCATGTGGGACGAAGTGTGACACGCACGTTGACTGTCGTTTCGCCGCAAGAAAAGACGACAGAGCTTCTGGCCCGCCAGAGAGAGTTGAATCAGCAGTTGGATCAGACGCTGAAAATGCAGGTCCAGACGCGGGACCAGGTGGCGGAACTCGCTCTACAACTGGAGCAGGCGGGGCAGCTCAAGCCGCAGGATAAAGATCTGCTGAAGCGAGTCGAACTCGATCAGCGGCGGATTACGGCCCAACTGGGAGATGCGCCTGACGGTGCCAGCTTCGAGGTCCGCCGTCTACTGGAAGAGTTGACGACAAACCGCCTCGAGCAACGCGGTGCTCAACTCAGGCTCGAACACCTTCAGGACGAACTGGCTGCCTTGCGGGAAAGCCTGCTCCCGGGCATCGAGCAGTCCGTGACGCAGGCTCGGAAACTGGCATTCATTTCCGGCAACGCTGAAGCCAGCGGCTCTCGGGATTCGTCGCAGCAACCTGCACCCGATCGCTCGGCAGTGGATCGCGCAACACCGCCCGCGAGCAACGCCGTAGCAGAAGGCTCGTCCCCGCAGTCATCCGCGAAGGTCGAGTCTTCCGGCGAGCGTCGCCCTGCTGAGCGTGCCGAACAGAAACCTGGCGGATCTCGGACCGCGTTTCCATCAGACTTGGCCGCAACACTGCAAGAATCGCTGCAGTTGCAGTCGGCTGTGGCCCGGTCGCTGCAAAGTCTTCTGGAAGATGCTGACCGCTGGCAGACACGACAGGAGATCGAAAGCGACCTGGCCCTGATTGATGAGCAACAGCAGAGCTTGCAGAAGGCGACTTCAGAAACCGGCCGACAAACGATTTCGAAGTCGTTCAACGATTTGTCGGATCAACAGCGTGCCGACTTGGCTCGTCTGGCTGAGCGTCAACGGAGCCAGGCCGAGGCGTTGGACCGCTTCTTGGGAAAGATGAATCAGCAGTTAGAGCGACACACTGACACGCAGGCGGAACTTCCCGACGGACTGGAGGCGAGCGTCGAGCAGTTGCGGGAGTCGGCCGTCGCTCTCAGTATGCGGCAGGCAGCCGACGCAATTCAGCAGAATCGGATGGGGCATGCCACAACGCGGCAATCGCAGATTGCCGAAGGCCTCTCCGCAGCCCGGGAGTTGCTCACAAGTGATGCGATGATGGATCACGAACGTCAAGTCGCGGAGCT
>CALJUK010000399.1 GCA_937975745.1 uncultured Planctomycetaceae bacterium
TTTACTTCGGTTGCCCCACCGATCGAGGTTCGAAACGCCCGGTCCGTTAACACGTCACGTAATTCGTCGTCCAACGCCTTGGAAGAATTCGGCCGAGATTCTGCCGAAAACAATGTCCAGACCAAGCTGCCAACAACGGAAGGGTTCAACTTTGGTTTAAGAGACCACTCCATATCATAACCGGCTTTGGTGGCGTTTGAACAGCCTCCGTATTCCGGTTCCGCCCCGTCTCAGGCCACCCGTGTGGAAAATTGGGACACACGTTTGGGGCGGTGAAAATGCGGTGGATTATTGGCAGAAGACTCGGCATCCGGCTTCTGGCTGTCTTCGGAGTCGCGTTCAGGACGCAACGCAAGCAGTGATGGCAGCAGCACCAGATCTCCCAGCAGGGCCGTCACCAGCAGTGTCGCCATCAGGTAACCAAAGCGAATCGTGGGGGCAAAGCTGCTGAGCGTCAAAGCCAGCATGCCGATTCCCGTAATCACGGCCGCCTTGAAGATTGGCTCGCCGGTCTGGTTAAGAGCATGGTGGGCTGCCCGAGTGGAACATCCGTGAGCCCGGTAATGCTCCTGATATCGCACGAGGAAGTGAAACGTACCGTCGACCGCGATGCCGAGTGCGATACTGGCCGTCATCATCATGCCGATATCGACCGGATATCCGCTCCACCCCAGGACACCGAAGACGATGCAGATCGGTGTCAGATTGGGAATCATGGCGACGGCCCCGGCGCGGAACGATCGCAACGACAGCATCATCACGACGCTGATGATCAGGAAGGCTGTCGCGAAGCTCTCCCAAAAGCCCTTGAAGATCGACGTCTGGGCCTGCTGCAACAGCGGTGCGATGCCAGTGAACCGAATCGGCTCTCCTTTGAGAAGTTCAACCAGGTCTCCGTGCACTTCGTGCGGAGGACGCGAACAGTCTCCCTTCAACCGGGCAGAGATTCTCCACATTCTGTCCCCATAGGCCAGAAAGTCGTTCTCTCCCTGCTGCTGGGACGCCCGGTTCAACAAGCGAGCAACCGCCAGAGAGTTGTCGGGAAGGTTCGTCGGGAAGAACGTCGCCAAGGACATCGTCTGGTCAATATCCGGGTCCTGTTGAATCCGCTCTTCCAATGCCCGCACGCGAGCCAGCTTCTCGACAAACGGGACATCTTCCACACCAAAGTCGACAACAGCTTCGATCGTGCTGGTGTTGCACAGTTCTTCCTGGATGTAGAGCACATCGTTGAGAACTTTGCCCTGCTTCGGCAGGAAGTCGAGCGGATCAATCTTGGTGCGAATGTGGAACAGCCCAACACACGTGACGCTCACCAGCAACAGCGTCACGCAGGTGACAACCCGGCTGTGGTCGATGATGGCTCGCGACAAACGCGAGAAGCTGATGACACGATGTTTCCGTTCGACCATCTCGTACGGAAAGACGCAGATTGCTGCGGGAGTCAGTCCCAATCCGGTCAGCATGGCGATGATCGATCCAGCCGCAGCTGCGTAGCCGAACTGGCTCACCGGGCCGATGTCGCTGACAGCCAGCGAAATCAGGCCAATGGTTGTCGTCAACGTTGCCAGCGCACACGGCTTCCAAGCCAGCGACAATGCCGCTCCCAGCGGATCCTCGCTATGCCGGCAGGTTTGGTAGTAGTGCAGAAAGTGAATCGAAATCGCCATGGTGAAGACCATCACCATGATGGTCAACGCCCCGAGGATGAAGTTCATCTCGCCGCCAGCCAGGGCAATGGATGCCAGTGTCGCATTGATGGACCAGATCGTCAGTCCCAGAATCGTCAGTGTCAGTTTCCACTGACGAATCGAGTTGTACAGCAAGACCAGGCTGATCAGCAGCGTGATCACGAAGAACTTCTTGTTGTT
>CALJUK010000400.1 GCA_937975745.1 uncultured Planctomycetaceae bacterium
CAATGAACACCATCATCGGAACTCCAAACGTCGTTGTAGTAGTTGCGCGTGGGAGTCGTCGGCGTGTCGTATGTGCCGCCCCCCATGATCCATATGCGACCATTCAAGACCGCGTTGTTGCCGATCATGCCGCGCGGAGACCAGTAGTCCCCTTCCGGCTGAACTTGTTGCCAGTCGACTCCATCTGTGGTCGTCCAGAGATCCCGGTGGAATTTCTCTTCGCCGCCCCCAAACGCGGGCATTGTTTGCCCCCCGATGACCCAGATCTTGTCCTGAAACACCAGGGTGTGATGCAAGGCGCGGGAAGCCCACGGGACTCGCTGGTTCACCAGAGTCCACTTGCGACCGTCGGACGAGCTCCAGACATCGTCCTGATAGTGTCCCTGGTTGGCGTCCCCGCCGATGATCCACATTTTATCTTTGTAGACAACGTAGCCAGCGGTGTGACGTCCTTCCCAGTCACTGGTTCGGTCAAAGCTGGTATCCAGATGTGTGTTCTGTTTTTCCAGTGTCCACGATTTGCCGTCGACAGAACTCCAGACTTCGTTGTTGCAAATCCGCGGAAAATGCTCGCGATCACCCGGGTTCCATCCCCCCAGCAACCACATCTTTCCACGGAACGTCAAGGCGCCGGCTCCGTCCCGCGGAGCAAAATCGGCCTTGGTGTTGATCTTCAGCCACTCGTACTCGGGAACGTCTTTGTCGGCAGCCGAAAGACTGCTGAGTGGCAGCAACGCAGCGACAGCCAGGATGGCTATCCAAAGTGAGGGCTTCATAGAGATCTTGCCTTTTCTCAAGCATGAAACGGTCAGATGCAGTCCCAAAGTGCGCAACAACCCGCACGATACGTCGTCGAGTCCTGGCCAACTGCAGAGCATCACGGTAACCGCGACAACAGTGCTCTGCAACACTTTTTTTGACAAATGCCCAAGGCCGGCTGGCCGTCTGGACGTGAACGACTTGCTACCACGGAAGGCAATCCTTTTCGGTCAGCAGTTGCGATACACATTGGCTTTCGCTTAGCATTCGTTCCGCAAAAGGACATTTATCAAAAAGGGCCAGCGCTCGACGTAGTGGTTCCGACTCACAGATCTCACAGATCTGATTCTCACAGATCTGGTCTTACAACGACATCGCGTTCGATCGCTTGTTCGGGGCAGAGGCACTTTCGCCTTCCCTAACTGGAATCTGCAATGGCGAAACCAACTCGCATCCGCTTTCTGGTCTTGGCTTGGGTCGGGACAGGTGCTGCCTGTGCCTATCTGACCCGAGTCGCATTGGCCGCAGCCAACACGACCATCCAAAGTGAGCTCGAGCTGACCGACTTGCAGATGGGCGACGTTCTGGCCGCATTCTTTGTCGGCTACTTGATCTTTCAGATCCCGGGAGGTTGGCTGGGAGTTCGATTTGGGCGGCGGGCAACGTTGGCAGGACTGGCAGCCTGCGGATCGGTAGCCACGGTCTGGACAGCGATGGCCGATGGAATGCCCGGACTGCGGTATTCGAGGATCATTCTAGGGTTGGCCCAGGCGGGAATGGTCCCTTGCACCGCGAGTGTCCTGAAAGACTGGATCTCGGAGAAGAACCGGGGCATGGCGTCGGCCATCGTAACGAGCAGCATGTCGGTTGGTGCCGTCGTCGCATCGGGACTGACGGCAATCCTGCTGCCCGTGGCAAGTTGGCGGATTGTGCTGGCGGCGTACGCGGCGGTTGGTTTGCTCTGGGCAATCGGTTTCTATGTCTGGTTTCGTAATCGCCCCGAAGAACATCCCCAGGTCAATACCGAGGAATTGGCGATCATTCGCAGCAAGGCCGTTGCCAAGAACGGCGTTTCGTCGCCAGCGATCAAGGCCGACCAGTCCACCGACGATCCGCAGGCGACAGAGAACGCCTCGGAGGAGATTAATCAAACGGCCTTTAATCCTCCGCTGAAGCCAACTGCCATGCAGATCACTCTCATCCTGCTGAGCAGTCTGAATATGTGGGCCATCTGCGGACAGGCTTTCTCGCGGGCCTTTGGCTACCTGTTCTTCATTACGTGGTTTCCAGCATGGCTGGAACGGGGACGAGGTGCTGAAGTCACCAACGCCGGCTTGCTGTCGATGATTCCCTTGGCGGCGTTTGTCACCGGCTGCTTGAGTGGGGGTCTCCTGATCGACTGGGTGCTTAAGAAAACCAACAGTAAATGGCTCAGCCGTTGTGGCCTGTCGGCTGCTGTGTTGGCTCTCAGTGCACTGTGCACCGTGTTGGCCACCGTCGCGACCGGGCCTGTCTCCGCGGCGATCGTGATCGGGCTGGGTGCCTTCTTCTCCGGATTGGGGGCGCCCGCCATGTGGGCTGCCACACTCGATGTTGGAGGAACGTTGACCGCATTGATTTTTGGAATCATGAACATGGCGGGTGTGTCGGCCGGTGTCGTCTGCCCGAAAATTGTCGGACTGATGTTCGACTGGATCGATCGGACCGGAGGCGATTGGAATCTGGTTCTCTACCTGTTTGCGTCGGTCTATCTGGTCGGAACGGTCTGCTGGGTGATCATCAATCCCAATCGGACAATCGTCTCCGAGGCGGATTCGATTCAGCCTGCCGCGGATGGCGCGTAGCCGGCAGGTCCAACCAGGGTGATGCAATCGTCAGATTTGAAGGGACATTGAAAAATGCTCGTTGACACACACACCAATCTGTTTTGGTACCCGGACCATCTGTCCGACGAATTTGTGGAGTTCGCCTGGGAAGCCAAGCGAGCCAAGATGCGTCTCAGTCCGGATGTCTACTTTGCCGGAGCCGACACTCCGCAACAGAATGCGTTCGACTCCAGACCCGACGCCTTGTTGGAGGCCACAAAGGAATGCGACAAGATTGTTGTCTTCGGCATTCAGGCCCCTTTTTGCGGAATCACGGCTGACCAGGAATTGATCGCCCGTTTCGTGAAAGAGCATTCCGACCGCTTCATTGGCTGGTGTTCGGTCGACCCGAACGATCCCGATTGCGTGAATCAGTTGGAATACTATGTCAACAACCTGGGGCTTCGCGGTTTAAAGGTGTCCCCCATCTACCAGAACTGGAACCCGCAGGATCCCAAACATTTTCCGTTGTTCCGCAAGGCCGAGCAGTTGGGGATCCCGGTGAATATCCATCAGGGAACCAGTTTCGTCCGACCTGGTCCGCTGAAGTATGCCAACCCCATCTTGCTCGAAGACATTGCCATCGCCTGTCCCGATCTGCGGATTGTCATTGCGCACATGGGGCATCCGTGGGAAGACGAGTGTGTCGTGTTTATCCGCAAGCATCCGAATCTGTACACAAACATCTCGGCTCTTCATTACCGTCCGGTGCGGCACTATCAGGCGTTCATGACGGCCATCGAATACGGTGTCGAGCATAAGCTGATCTTTGGTTCAGATTTTCCGTCGGCCACACCGGCCCAGGTCATCGCCGGGCAATGGAAAGTCAACGACGTCGTCAAAGGAACCAACTTCCCTACAGTTTCAGACGAAATCATTCATCGCATGATCTACGAGAACTGGAAGCCGCTGATTGATCTCGACTGAGCCGACAGCGATTAACGATCGTACATGTTCTGGAAGCCATCACATGAAGATTACGCGCATTGAGGCCATTCCCGTCGATGTCCCGCTAAAGCCCGACTTGTCGACCAAGACGGCGCACGGGGACCATGTGACTTCCCCCTATGTCATGTTGCGGGTCCACACCGACGAAGGACTTTGCGGACTGGGCGAAGCCACGTTAGCGCCACGTTGGAGTGGGGAATCGCAGAAAAGCTGTCTGGCCGCCATCGAGGAGTTCATCGCACCGGCGTTGATTGGTGAAGACTCGTCGCAGATCCGACGGCTGTTGGCGGTGATGAATCGGGTTGTCAAACGAAATCCCTTCACCAAGGCCGCCATCGAGATGGCCCTGTGGGACCTGGCGGGCAAACGTGCCGGTCGCCCGGTCTACGAACTCCTGGGTGGAACCGTTCGCGACGAAATCCCGATCAAGCTGGTTGTCGGTGCCTTTCCGATTTCCAAGGCTGTCTCGTTGGCGGAACGCTTCCTGGAAATGGGAGTCCGCCACCTGAAGGTGAAGGTCGGCCTGAATCCAGAAGAGGATCTCGCACGGGTCGCCGCGGTTCGCAGAGTCGCTGGCCCGGACGTCACGCTGGGAATTGATGCCAACTGCGGTTGGGACCGGTCGACCGCCCGACACATCCTTCCGCGACTGTCTGAATACAATCTCCTGTTTGCCGAGCAGCCGATTCCTCCCGACTTTCCGGAATACCTGACAGAACTCCGTTCCGTTTGCTCCGTTCCGATCATGGCCGACGAGAGTCTGTTCACACCGGCCGACGCCTTAACACTCATCAAACTTCGCGCCGCCGACATCTTCAGCATTTACCCAGGTAAACACGCTGGCATCCTGCCGACGCTCGACATTGCCAGCATCGCAAGAACGGCCGGCATCCCCTGCTCGATCGGCAGCAATCTGGAGTTGGGTGTCGGGACTGCAGCCATGTTGCATGTGGCTGCGGCAAGCGACGCGATCGACAGCGAGCGCTTCCCCGCCGACTTGATCGGTCCGTTTTACCACGAATCGGACCTACTCACCGAACCGCTCCAGCTTGGTCCGCCAGTCGCGCGCGTCCCCACTCGTCCCGGGCTTGGTGTCGAGTTCGACGACAACCTTCTGAAAAAGTACCGTTCGTGATCGCGCGCGGGTCGCGAGGGGCAAAGCCTTTGTGTACGTCGACTTCGCCCGAGGCCTTCGGCAACGACGCGCCGCCAATCAGTCTTGACTGGGCTTCGCCCCCCCTGCCGCAGGGAATGCCCGTTCGAGAAAGTCCGCTACGATGTCGGCGGGATATTCATGTCCACCCGGGTGCGTGCGGACTTCGACATTCTGACAAGTGCGAAGAAACTCAGCGGATGGTTTTGCCGTTGCTTCAATGCGGTAGGTGCCGACTTCTTTTTCGCCGTAGGTGAAGAGGTAGCGAGTGGCTTGCCCGGCGCTTTTCTTGCGCACCGCCTCGTGATCGCAACGCTTCCTCAGTCCCGGTCTCATCACCGGATTATGGCCGGCCCATTGGGCGTCGCGATTAATGATCGAAAAGCCCGATGCGATGATTGCGGCGTCGGGATTCGACTGTAGTGCGTTCTGAAGCGCAGCGGCTCCCCCCTGCGAGAGCCCCGCAACGATGAACTCCGCATAGTTGGACTGCAGGTACTTTGAGAAGGCGAGGCTACTGACGATGTAGTGAGCCGAATACGATCCCCCCTGTTCAATGTGCCAGTTAACATAAAAATTCGGGTGCTACTTGCCCTGTCCATTGTGGATGGCCAAGCAATCTTCGTTCGGTTTGATGAAGACATACCGGTTGAACGCGTCTCCCAGAGCGCGCATGATGCCCGTATGGTTCCCGTCGGGAATCTCATGGTAGATCGCAGTCGCCAGATTCGACGCACTCCCAGGAATTACCAGCGCGGCGCGCGATGTCTTGATCGGTGACTTTTTGACGTACGCGTAGGTTTCATACTGCCGGCCGCCAAGTTCGTAGGTGAGTTTCACCACTGGTAACTTTTCAGCGTGGAGTGTCATTTCTTCAGCGCGGACAAGGTCCAGGTGTTCGTAGGCATCGAAGTAAAGTTCTACCGGAAGCAGCATCCGTTCGTTTGCCTGCCGGAGTTCTGTCAGCGAGGTGACCGGAGGGTAGACCTGTTCTCCGGGAGCCAGCCGGTCCTGAAAGGCGTACTTCAGCAGTTCCGCATCACCAGCCACGATGCGAGCGGCCGCATCATCCGCCCGGGCAGGCCTGACATCGAACCGAGCGATTGATCCATGCAAAGCGACAACGCATCCGGCAATCGCAACCAGACGCCGAATCGTGCATCGTTCTCTGTGCGCGAACCGAGCTCTGAGCGCGAACCGAGTCCCACAAGCGTTTTCGTCGCGTGTCATGGCAAATCTCTCGGAATCTCTACTGCAGCCCCAACAGGTGCAGGCTGTCTCGGTGAATTAAGGCCTCGATTTGATCGGCCTGTAAGCGGGGCAAGGCCGTCCCTTCCAGCATGGCGTTCAATGCGCGGAGCCCGTCAATCGAGGCATTCACCGTTGTGAACGGATAATCGCTGCCGAAGAGAATTTTGTCCCAAATGCCGTATTCCTGGACGAGCATCAGACTGTTGTAGAGTTGCCACGGGCGATAATGCAGCGCACTGATGTCGGCAAACACGTTGGGATGTTTGCGGGCCACCGCCACGCATTCCCCTTCGTAGGGGTGTCCCAGATGCGCCATGATGATTCGCACATCGGAGAATCTTGTGGCCACGGGATCCAGATGTCGAGGGAGTGTGCATTCCAACGGTGCCTGGGCGACAAACGTTGTCCCGGTGTGAAGCAGCACCGGAAGGCCATGCTCGGACGCATAGGTCCACAGCGGATCCAACAGGCTGTCGTCGGGCCGATAGCCTGCATACATAGGCATGAGCTTGATCCCGCGGAGCCCCAACACCTGATGGCCGTATCGCAGTTCTTCCTCCCAACCGGGTACGGTGGGATCCAGCGACAGGTAGCCAATCAGCCGGTCCGCATGTTGCGCCACATAGTCGGCCACGAATGTGTCGTCACACCACAGCCCGCTCAGTTTCGCCTTCCCACCAAAGACAATGGTCCGCGTCTCTGGCGGCGCTGTTGCGGCGTACTCTTTCCAACGGACCGACAGGTCGACTTCGGTGCCAGCTCGTGCATGCCTCGCCTGGTTGCCAAAATCATCGCTAAAATGACTGGGGTATTCCCAGACATGGCTGTGGACGTCGACAATCATCAGGCCTCGTCCC
>CALJUK010000401.1 GCA_937975745.1 uncultured Planctomycetaceae bacterium
GCTACAAAATCAGGCGGTCTTGTTCCGGGCCTCGCACCACAGTCTGGGGCTGGAAGTCGAACTCGGCCGTCGCAACATTCCGTTCCACAAGTACGCCGGCCTGAAGTTTGTTGAAACGGCACACGTGAAGGACCTGATGGCGTTCCTCCGCCTGGCCGAGAACCCGCGTGACATTGTCGCCGGCATGCGTGTCCTGATGCTGCTTCCCGGGATTGGTGCCAAAAAGGCCGGGCAGCTGATGGAAGTTTTGACGCCGGCAGGGGGCGATTTCGCTACCTGGAAGCAACTTCTACCGCCAGCGGCCGCTCAGACCCATTGGCCTTTGTTCGTGGCCCTCATGCAGATCCTGGCTCGGCGGGGCGATGCCCGACAGGGTGTCCCAGCCGACATCAACGCAGTCCGGACGTTCTACGCGCCGTTATTGGAACAGAAGTACGATCATGCGCGAGCCCGCTTGCAGGATCTGAGACAGTTGGAAGAGGTGGCTGGCCGGTTCAACGACCGAGCCGCCTTCCTGGAAGAGTTGGCACTCGATCCCCCTTCTTCGACGCAGGAACTTCCGTCCGACCCCTGGCTGGACGAGGACTTCCTCATTTTGAGTACCATCCATTCAGCCAAAGGGCTGGAGTGGGACGCCGTCTATGTGCTGCATGCAGCCGATGGCAACATCCCGTCGGACATGGCGACCGGCAGCAGCGAAGAGATCGACGAAGAACGCCGGTTGTTTTACGTGGCCTGCTCGCGGGCCAAGTCCTCGTTGTATGTCTGCTTTCCGCAGCGGTACCACTTCCACAACAGGCACCGCAGCGATGCGCATAGTCTGGCGAAGATCACGCGGTTTCTGTCGGATGCCACCCGGCCGTTGTTCACACGCCGCCCCGCTTCCACTGTGCAGTCCGAGTCGCGAGAAGATTTCGAGACGAGTTTGAATACGTCCGCCATCCGCAGCCGCATCAAAAACCTTTGGAAGTAAGCCTGTGTCCGCGCCCTTTCCTTTCCGGATTACTCCACCCACCTGATTCGAGTCACCACAATGAGCACACACGACGAAAGTTTGTCGGAACTGGCTCCGGGAAGTCGGCGTCAATTCCTGGCTGCTGGCGCCACTTTGGCTGTGGCAGCCGTTGGTCAACGGACCGCCGCAGACGACAGTCGACCGAAGCCCTTGCCTCGGGGAACAGGGGGCGGGTTCCGGTACTGCTTGAATATGAGTACCGTTCGCGGGCAAAAGCTTTCCGTTCCCCGTCAGATCGATCTGGCGGCTCGGGCCGGTTACGACTCCATTGAGCCGTGGCTGCGGGATTTGGATGAGTACCGGGAAGCGGGCGGTTCACTCGATGATTTGAAGAAGCGGATCGCTGACGCCGGTTTAACCGTCGAGTCGGCAATTGGATTTGCCCGCTGGATTGCCGCGCATCCCACGGAACGGGCTGGTGGCCTAGAACAGGCTCGCGGAGTTAGGGAGACCCTCGGAAAGATTGGCGGGACTCGCATCGCTGCTCCACCCACGGGCGCCACCGACCAGACCGATCTCAATCTTTTCGCCGCGGCCGAACGGTATGGAAAGCTGCTTGAGTTGGGGGATCAGATGGGCGTTGTGCCCCAGGTCGAAGTCTGGGGCTTTTCAAAGTCACTGTCCCGGCTGGGTGAGACGCTGTTTGTCGCAACTGAGAGTGGCCATCCGAAAGCCTGCGTGTTGCCGGACATCTACCACATCTACAAGGGTGGGTCGTCATTTGACGGGTTAAAGCTGCTGGCAGGTCGCGCAGTGCATGTCTTCCATATGAACGACTATCCGGCCAATCCGCCCCGCGCGACAATCAGCGATGCCGACCGTGTCTACCCCGGCGACGGTGTGGCTCCACTGTCATCCATTCTGAAGACTCTGTCGGACAATGGCTTTCGAGGTGTCTTGTCGCTGGAACTCTTCAACAGGACTTATTGGTCTCAGGAAGCCGACCTCGTGGCACGCACGGGGCTGGAAAAGATGCGTGCCGCCGTTGCTGCGGCTCAATGACGAATCGCAGCCGCGTTGGGGATCTGTCTGCCGACAGATGGCATCCGATCAGCGGCGTACCGGCCGGATTATTCCGGTTTCGGAAACTTTCGTATCGAGCTGAATCGTTGATACGACTCGAAGATGTCCCCCCCGTCGAGGAGCCGCGGGTCGGACGTCCGGCGGAGTTCATCTTCCAACAGTGACCGCAACCGGGACGCGACGTCCGCATACTTCGGATCGTCGGCTAGGTTGTTCACGTTGGCCGGGTCACGCCGCACGTCGAACAGTTCTTCGGCCGGCCGCTTGTCGACCGCCCAGTGGAAGTAGCCGCTGATGTCCGGGTCGTCGCGGTGTTCGATCAGAAATGTCAATGACGGGCAGGCGTCAATGTCGTGGTAGCCGCCGTGCAGCGGCCCAAGACTTCCGTCGGATTCGAACTTCTGCGGGGCTCCGGCTGGCCAGCGATCGGGCCGAAAGTTGCGAATGTAAAGAAAATCGTGCGTCCGGATCACGCGCATGGGATAGGCGAGATTGTTCCAGCGGGACGACGAATGTCTTTCGCGTGCGGCGAAGATAGCGGTTCGTGTCGGATCGACCAGACCCGATTTTTCGGACGTGAGCAGCCCAAGCAGGCTGCGACCCGTCATTTCGGAATGCGGTTTCAAGCCGGCTGCTTCCAGGAATGTCGGTGCCAGATCGACAAAGCCAACCAAATCGTCAACCGTTCGTCCGGCGGGAACCTGGGCTCCCCAGCGGACAGCCAACGGGACATGGATGCCGGACTCGTAGCAGTTGGCCTTCGCTCGCGGGAAAGGCATGCCGTTGTCGGCCGTCACGACGATCAGAGTGTTCTCCAGCAGGCCTTGTTCTTCGAGCGTTGCCAGCATTCGACCGAGATGCTGATCGAACCACTCGATTTCGAAACTGTAATCGAGAATGTCGCTGCGGATTTCCGGTTTGTCTGGGAGGAAGCCGGGGACTTGTGCGTCGGCCAGTTTCTTGCCGTGTTCTTCACCAATTCCTTTCTTGTAGCTGCGGTGCGGTTCGGTGGCGCCGTACCAGAAGCAAAACGGAGCATCGGCCGGGCGTTCTTTGAGAAACGTGGCGAAGTTGGCGGCGTAGTCTGTATTGGAGATTCCCTGCGGCGACTTCATCTTCTGTTGAGAATATTGCGGACCGGCGG
>CALJUK010000402.1 GCA_937975745.1 uncultured Planctomycetaceae bacterium
CGGCGCTCGGTCGGGATCTGGCATGAAACGTACATCATCCGACCCGGCGAATATGAATGCATCTATCGCAATATGCCGCCGTTTGGCTTGGCGAAGGCCGCTCAGTCCGTTGTGGCAGACGGCTCGCGTCAGACATCGACCGGACGACTCGGCCGCAGTGACGGGCAGGATGCGCCCCTCGACTTGGATGGTCGTATTGTCGAGAAATGACCCGCTTGCCAATGCATGAACCGGGCCGTCGGTTCCACTCGGCCCCACCCTCAGACAACTTCGGGCAGAGGAGGATGGTCGGTGAGTCGGTGAGGACGATTCACCAGATCGTGCACGTATGTGCTCTGGGCATCCAGCCCCATCTGCCGGTAAAGCGTGGAGAGGACTTCGCCGAAGTGCACGGGCCGGTCCGCAATGCTGCCTCCCAGCCGGTCGGTGGCTCCGATGATCTGGCCTGTCTTCATTCCTCCACCGGCCAAAAGACCGCCCCCTACCTGGGGCCAGTGATCGCGACCAGCGTCTTTGTTGATCCGGGGCGTTCGACCGAACTCGCCCCAAGCCACCACAGAGACGTCGTCCGCCAGGCCTCGTTCATGCAGATCTTCGATCAGTGCGGATAAACCCTGGTCGAATTGTGGCAGGTGAGTTTTCTTCATTCCGTTGAAGTTGTCGCTGTGGAAATCCCAACGCCCGAAGTTCAGTGTGACGACGCGAGCACCAGCTTCGACGAGTCGGCGGGCCATGAGAAAGTGCGTCAGATCGCGCGGGGCACCGTCGCCAAAGTTCCTGGAATCTCCTGTACCGTACCGCTCGCGCACTTCGGCTGGCTCGTTCGACAGGTCCAACGCTTCGGCCAACTCGCTGGAGGTCAGAATGCTGAGCGCCTGCTGATTCAGCGTGTCCATACCGGCCATGGCTCCGCTGGCATCAACATCGCGGCGGAGTGTATCGAATGCGGTCAGCAGGGCTTTGCGATCATTCAACCGATCCGCGGTGATCCCGTCGACAACCATGTCCTGTCGGGCCGGGCCTGTCGGTCGAAAAGCAGAGTGCCCAATGCCCAGGAAGCCGGGTAAACCGGGCGATCCATAAGGCGGATGGCCCGCTTTGGGAACCAGCCCGATGAAAGGCGGAACGGCATCGTTCACCGGCCCGAGGACCTTCGAAATACAGGAGCCGACGGAAGGCCAACCACCGGCCGGCGGGTTTTGTGTCGTTCGCCCGGTGTAGCAGATGTGCGAATCGTGGGCGCCGTTGGGAGACCCGTAAACCGACCGCAGGACAACGCACTTGTCCATAATGGCCGCCATCCGCGGCATGTGCTCGCAGATTTGCAGTCCCGGAACGCTGGTGTCGATCGGGCGAAACTCGCCGCGAATTTCGGCCGGTGCATCCATCTTCAGAGCGTACATGTCCTGGTGCGCCGGGGCACCACACATGTAGATCATAATGACGGCCTTCTTCGAGTTGTGAACGCCCTGGTTCGCCTCGGCCCGCAGGAGATCGGGCAAGGCGAGCCCCCCCATACCGAGCGCCCCAATCTTCAGCGCGCTACGGCGAGTGAGACCATCACACAATCGGTGCTTTCCTCCCAGGATCGACAGCATCGTGTCACTCCAGCTCGCGGGGTCTGTGTCGTTGGATCGTTTTCGTTGGCGCCGTTTTGGCTAGCGCAGATTCGTCGGCGGGAAGCATCATCTCTGGCGGGACCGCCCGTTTCGTAACGTTCACGAAACGAAGGCGATAGATCGATGATCGCTCACTCGTTTGTTTTATCGGAAAACAGCCCGTCTTGCCAGACCCTGTTCGCCGGTGACGGCAAAATCAACGCGTTCTGGACCGCCATCCCGCCCGTGCCTCAGAACGCGAGGTTCTGCCCGGTTCTTGAGACAGTGGAGGTATTTCCGCCAACTTGAGGTGAAATCCAGGCCCCACTGAAACATCCGTATACATGCCAGTAGCGTCAATCCTTTTACAAGATTTTTTCCGATCTTACGAGTATTTGCTCCCAATCCGATTTCCTTCTGGATATCCTTATGACAGTGAACTCCCGCGGTGTGTGGAATAGAGGCACTTTACGGGGCGTATTGTCAACACACTGCTGGTTGAGGGTCGCGTGTCTTCGCTCAATGCTTTTCGATTCGGCTGCTGACCTTTTGCGACGAGCGTGAGTGTCGCTGGTCAGTCCCGAACACTTGCGAGCAGGGTGGCTGCTGAAAATGGCTCCCGCCGTGCTCACCACGAAATAGACGGTTCGGTTGCAGCCTAAAGTCAGGAGAGACTTTCATGCATGAAGTGAATCGAGCGGGTTGGTTTGGCAGCATCGGTGGAGCAGCTTGTGTCGGCCGCATTACAGCCTCGCTGCTGGTGATTGTCGCCACGCTCTGTTGTACGACAGACACGCTGGCGCAACGGCGTCGTCCGACACAGAAGCCGCCCGAGAAAAAAGAACCCGAACTTCCCCAGCGGGAGATCAAGATCAAGCCGGTCGACCCTTCGACACTGCCGCGAGTGAAGTACTCGGCCAAGGTCATCGACGAGCTGGTCGAACAGAACTATCAGAAGTTCAACGTCAAGCCCAACCCGCCGGCAACCGACGAGCAATTCGTCCGCCGCGTGTTTCTGGACGTGACCGGCACCATCCCCACGATGAAGCAGGCTCGCGTTTTCCTGATTCGCAACCATCCGGAGAAGCGGCAGCGTCTGATCGATGATCTGCTCGATTCGGAAGGGTACTCCAGCCATCTCTATAATTACTTTGCCGACCTGCTGCGGGTTCAGGACCGTCTGACCAACAATGTCAGTGCCCGTAACTACAAGGATTGGCTGAAGGAATGCTTCGAACAGAACGAACCGTACGACAAAATGGTCTACCGAATGCTGACGGCGAACGGCCGCGCTTTCGATGACCCGGCCACCGGCTATGCCTTCCGTGATTCGAACATGCCGCTGGATGCCATCAACAACACAATCCGAGTTTTCCTGGGCACCCAAATCGGCTGTGCGCAATGCCACGACCACCCATTTGATCGTTGGACACAACTCGAGTTCTACCAGATTGCGGCGTACACATACCCGACGATCTATCGCATCAACTTCAGCGACGAAAAATTCAACAAGAAAAACCCGATTACTCGCGTCCGGGAAGAGTTGAAGGAAATCGATCCCGAGCATCGCGGTCAGGGAATCTTCAACAACCTGCTGCAGGCCAACACCTGGGAGATTTGGGACGTCCCGACTCGCAAACCGCAACTCCCACACGACTACGCCTACAGCAACGCCAAGCCGAAACAGGCCATCGCCCCGCAGACAATCCTGGGCAACCCTGCCCCGATTAAACCGGGTGAATCGCCCCGCGTTGCGTTCGCGAACTGGATGACATCATCCGAAAACCCCCGCTTCGCCAAGACCATTGCGAACCGGATGTGGAAACGTGTGATGGGTCTCGGCCTGATCGAACCTGTCGACGACATGAAGGACAGCACCGTCGCCGAGAACGAAGCCCTGATGGAGTTCCTCACGCAGGAAATGATCCGCGTGAAGTTCGACCTCAAGGAGTTCACTCGCATCCTGCTCAACACCCAGGCTTACCAGCGGTCGGCAACGACAGCCGAAGTTCCTCCCGGCGAGGTCTACCACTTCCCCGGACCGACACTCCGCCGGATGACGGCCGAGCAAGTCTGGGACTCGCTTCTGACACTCGCCGTGACCGACCCCATGGAATACCACGAGGCACCCGCCAGCGTCGTGAACGAGATCGAAAATCTTGACCTCGCCACGATCACGGCACAAGAAGTCCTGGACCTCGAACAAGAGTACAAGGACGTTGTCTACAAAGATCGCCGCGACCGGGAGAAGAAATACAAGTACAAGGGGTTGCTGCTGGCCCGCGCTTCTGAGCTCCCCTGCCCACTTCCCGGTGGCCATCCGCTGCGCGAGTTCGGTCAGTCCGACCGTGAGCTGATTCAAGCCTCTTCAGCCGAGGGCTCCGTCCCGCAGATTCTGACAATGTTCAATGGCCCGGTGACCCACATGATGCTGGAGCACGGCTCGGCCATGTACAACAACGTCGTCAGTGCCAAGACGCTGGAAGAACGCATCACCAACATCTTCCTGACGGTCCTCAGTCGCGAGCCGACCGAAGACGAGATGGGAATCGCCCGCGAAGAGATTGCCGCCAATGGCCCCGCCGGTTACGGCAACGTCATCTGGGCGCTGGTCAACACCCGCGAGTTCCTGTTCGTTCAATAGCACGCAGTCAGCCCTCCTCGTCGACAGACGACGGAGGGCCAGCAACCATACACAACGAATTTCTGTGCGAAGGATATCTCAATGAAGCACTGGATGGCACAAATCGATGGAGTCAGCCGGCGGTCGTTTCTTCACGCTGCCGCCAAGTCGTTTTTAGGCGTCAGTCTTGTCCCGGCACTGGGACCGCTCGCCGGCGTGGCGAACGGGGCTGAAGCGGCTGGTGGCAAGGCCAAGAATATCATCTACCTGTTTATGAACGGTGGCATGACG
>CALJUK010000403.1 GCA_937975745.1 uncultured Planctomycetaceae bacterium
GCCTGTCCGTCTACCAGGAGAGCTTCCGCAGCCCTTACACCACAATGGGCGAAGAGATCTTTCAGAACGCCTGGGATCACACACCCAAAGGGTAGAACCGCCAGACAACATTTCCTCGCCACCTGCAGGCCCGTGGATCGCAGACAATTCTCTCGGGATACTTCGCAAGCTGGCAATCACATTCGCAAGACGGAAAGAATCGCATCTCGATGACGAACGACAATCTGAAGACCGATCGCCCCACCTTTGTCACACACCTGGAATGCGGCCTGGCAGGAGATCGCTACGAAGCCGATCGGGTCCACGGCCTCTCGAAGGCAGGCAGGCCGCTCCTTGTCCGCTACGACCTGACTGCATTGGGAGAACAAGTAAAGCCGAGCGACTTGGCTGCTCGGCCGGCCGACCTCTGGCGATACCGCGAATTTCTCCCGGTCCGCCGCACGGAGAACATCGTCAGCCTGGGCGAATGTCACACCCCGCTGATTTCCCTCCCCCGATTGCAGGCCGGAACGGGGGAGCTTCTGATCAAAGACGAAGGCCGGCTGCCAACCGGATCGTTCAAAGCCCGAGGACTCTGCATGGCCGTAACGATGGCCAAAGAGCTGGGGATCACGAGGGTGGCTATGCCGACGAACGGAAATGCGGGAGCCGCATTGGCCGCGTACTCGACTCGGGCTGGCATCACGAGTTATGTCTTCTGCCCGGACGATACTCCGGAAATCAACGTCCGAGAGATTGCCGCCCAGGGGGCGAAGGTCTGGCGAGTAAACGGCCTGATCAACGATTGCGGCCGAATCGTCGGAGAAGGAAAGGAATCCATGGGTTGGTTCGACTTCTCCACGTTGAAGGAACCCTACCGCATCGAAGGCAAGAAGACGATGGGCCTCGAACTCGCCGATCAACTTGGCTGGAAGGTGCCGGACGTCATCTTTTATCCCACGGGGGGTGGCACGGGGCTGATCGGCATGTGGAAGGCCTTCAACGAACTGAAGGAGATCGGCTGGTTGACCGGAAAGCTGCCGCGAATGGTCGCCGTCCAGGCGAGTGGGTGTGCCCCCATCGTGAAGGCCTTCGAAGAGGGAACCGAACATGCGGAGTTATGGAAGAACGCCCACACCGTCGCCTCGGGGATTCGCGTGCCGGTTGCCGTCGGCGATTTCCTGATTCTGCGGGCAGTCCGCGAGAGTAACGGATTCGCCGTGGCCGTCGAAGACGAAGCCATCCTGGCAGCGCGTGACGAAGTCTCGGAGCGAGAAGGATTCCTGATGTGTCCGGAAGGTGCCGCCACGTACGCCGCCTGGAAGCAGGAAGTGGCCAGCGGACGCGTCAGTCCGGACGAGTCCGCCGTCTTGTTCAACTGCGCCAGCGGGCTGAAGTACGATCTGCCCCCCATGCCCCACAAGCTCGATTGTCATCAACCGGTCGACTACAGCCAGTTGTAATACAGCCAGAAGTGAAACATTTTTGAGCGATTCGGCGCAGACACCAGCAGACTGAGCGAACCATGCGTGCTTTGGGCTTCTCGGTTCGACTGGCGTCTTCTCGCTTTAACTGACGCGTCGCCTTCACATCCTCTCACTCACCGCGGCGCCACTCGTTACCTCGGTGGCCGTTACTCCCGCGGTTGATTGGGCAGAGCCCGCACGGCATCGACGGAAAGCGCTCCGTCGTAAAATCGCAGGTCCTGCAGCCTGCCCTGGAAGTAGTCTCGCGGGCCAAAGCCAACTTGTAGCGGCGCCTTGCTGGACACATCCAGATCGGCTGCGAACGGCGTCGATTCGCTCGTCAATTCTCCATCGACATACAGCATCAATCGGCCGTTGTCACGAACCGCCGCCAGATGATGCCAGCCCGGCAGCAATGCACTGTCATGTGTCGCCACGTGGCCAATTTCGACAGAGTGCACTCGGCCAGCCGGCAAAGTGCCCGCGAACAAACGTCCGTCATACACCGCCATGGACCAGACGCGGCGAAATTTGACATCGGGAGTCATATCCAGGCGAGCCACTTTCGCCCAATCCTGGCCGCCATCAAAGCGGTAGACTTCCCCCATCGGAAGCGAACCACCGTACATCTGGCCGTTATAGACAATCAACGGCATGCTTTCTTTCTCTTCGCCAAATTGGCCGACCAGTTCCCACTTCGCGGTTCCCTTCTGCACGCCACCAAATCGGTAAACGCGCGCGTTGGGCCATTCGCTCACGTACAGTTCACCGCGATAAACCGCAAAGCCGTAGGTCTGTGTTGCCTCGGGCAGAATTCCCAAATGCTCCCAGGTCTTCCCGTCAAAGCGATAGACCGCACCCTGGTCGTAGCCAGTTGCGTAGATATGGTCGTTGAACACACCCAGCGCTTCGACGCGTTTGCCATCGGGAGTCCCACAAGAGGTCCACTCGGTTCCCCCTTCGTATCGGAAAAAGCCAGCCGGAGCGTACATCGACGAGGCGTACAGCTTTCCTTGGAACACAGCCATTCCGTTGATTGCTTCGGTCTCGGGAAGTTGCCCACAGTCGACCCACTTGTTGGGTGGCTGCCAGCGGTAGACGCGGCCTCCCATGTTGGGATTGTCTGACTCCGCCAAGGCAGAGCCAGCCAGTCGGTAGCGGCTGACACCGGCATACAATTCACCGTTGTAAACCGCTAGTGATGAAACCGAGTTGCACCGATCCGGTGCGCCCAGGTCATGCCACTTCGTGCCATCAAAGCGGAACACCCGACCTGCCTGCTCGACACCCGCCTCACACGTTCCCGCGAACAGACTCCCGTTGTGGACAGCCAACGAGTAAATCAGCACGGCATTGCCGAGGCGTCCGTGGTCGGCCCACTCACCCGGCTGGCTGCCATTGTCGATGCCGAATTCCACGTTCCGGTACAACGACTGACTGGAAGTAACACCTGCAGCGGTGTGCAGTCCCAACTGAATCCCTCGCCGCGTCTTCGGATCGTACTGGCTGAGAATATCTCCCGGGACGTCGCCCGTTGGCGACCGTACAAACACCCGAACGCCCACGGAAAAGTCGCCGTTCGTCGGCAACACTCCCTGTGGGAGACCAATCCAGGCGGACTTGCCGTCGAACTCGGCACTCGAATACCCCGCTTCGACGCCAAACTTCACACCGTGGATTGTCCCGTCGTGTCCGTGGCCGGAATGATCCTGGGCATCGTCCGTCAAGGGGTAGTGAGCGATCAGCTTCGGCTCGGCCGCCGGAATTGCAACCGGTGACAACCAATTGATCACAACAAGCGCAAGGTAGACGACGGCGTGGGGAAAACATTTCATTGTGCGAACTCGTCCTGGTCGAAATCGTCGGGAAGCGGTAACAGTCGAAAAACCGTTTCCGACGATACCCCACAGCCGAGCGTCGGTCAACGAGTTGTCTGTTACCGCCATCCGGGCCCGATTCGCCCGTGGAGTTACATCGAAAACATGGCCCACAAGAGACTGACTACGCCGGCGGCGAACAGCCCCATACCGATCTTCCCCCAGGTCTCGGGGTCCATGCCCCGATATGCTTTCCACAACCCGGCGAAATGACAGTAGGACCCCCAGATCAGATAGGAGACGCCCGTCCGAACAGCAGCCGTGTCGTAGACGTTGAGACCGTCGTTGATCGACCCCACCTCCCGGCTGTGAAACGGCACGACGATGACGCCCTGCTGGGTGAGAATGCAGTACAGTCCGTAACCGATAAAGCCAATCGCAGCGGGGATCCCGAGCAGCCAATCGACAAACCCAAGTCGTTTCCAATCCATGTGAACCACGCTCATTCTGACGGACACCGTGGCGTCTCGTCTCTACCGCCACGCTCCGCCTTCTGTTCCTGTAGAACCCAGACGACAAGTCTACTGGGCGAACTCAACAAAGAAAGGCCGTAACCCATTTCGGAGTTACGACCTTTGGGGTTCGCGTGTCGGTCTGTCGAATAAGTTCCCTCCCCAGGATTCGAACCTGAACTAACTGATCCAGAATCAGTCGTGCTGCCGTTACACTAGGAGGGAGTGTCCGCGATTGGCCCGTGTTCAACCCTTCACCGGAGTTTCGTCCGGGGCGACTGTTCGAGCAGGCGGAACTGCAGTATAAAGCGGGTGCCGGGGATCGCCAAGAGATAAAGCACGCTGTCTCGGCTGATCCTGCCAGATTGCAACGCGTTACGCGTTTGGAGACGTTTATGATTCCTCGCCTCGGGACGCTGCAGATCAAATTTCCCCGCTGGTACAGGCAACAGGCCCTCCTGTGGGCGTTTGTTGATTTCATCCTTTGCCTGGGCATCATGGCAGTTGCGTCCGGAGTTTTGCAGGCTGCGGACGGCTTGGACGTCGAGAAGCAGGCAATGCAGAAGCAGTTGGCGGAAGTCGATCGGTCCATCGCGGCTGATGGAGTATCGGTCGCGCTTCTCTCGCGGCGAGGCGACTTGAGGTTCTTTCTCGGGCAGTTTCCCGACGCAGTCAGCGATTACGAACAGATGGTCGCACTCCAGCCGGACTTGGACACGTCTCACTGGCGGCGGGGGATCGCTTACTTCGTCGTCGGCCGATACAAGGATGCCGCCCGGCAGTTCGAGGTGTACCACTCGTTCGACGACGTCGATCGGGAGAATGGCATCTGGCGATTTCTTTCGCAGTACCGGGCCTTCGGTAAGGAGAAAGCGGCTGAAGGTCTCCTCAAATATGCCAAAGACGACCGCGAACCGTTTCCGGCGATTTATGCCATGTTTGAAGGAAAACGCGAACCGGACGATGTCCTGGCCGAAATCCGCGGCTTGAAAATCAGCCCCGAGCAGAAGTCGGCCCGGCTGTTTTATGCCGAGCTCTACGTCGGCCTGCTCGAACTGGCGCAGAACGACCAATCTTCCGCATTGAAACATCTGCAGGCAGCTGTGGCGATCGACTGGCCACGCGACGCTGGCTTCGGCCCGAACTACATGTGGCACGTTGCTCGTCTACAGCGAGACCAGCTCGTGGAAGAGCTGCGAAAGGCCGGGAAGCAGTAGGGCGATATCACATTCGTCCGCGAATACCTGGGAATCGAACTCGTGTGGACAGTGCGGCCTCCACACGGTCGCGGCGCACACCACCGAGCGGGTTAAATGCGTCGAGCGAGATTACTCCGACGACTTCAACTGGCCAGCGGCCGAGGCGAGGTATCGCCGCCGCCGCCGGACAGCGGGTTCGCTGGCCTGGTCCGCTGCGCGGAGGTCTTCCAGCGTTGCTTCACAGTATCGGCAGCCAGCCTGCTGCAGGTGAAAGTCGAGATAGTCCTGCCATTCTCGGGGGAGGACACCGAGCAGAGACATTCCCCACTGCTCGCGGGTTGGACAACTGACCCGATTGCGTCGCCAGATCGCCCCAACGGAGTGAGCCCCCAGATCCCCGGCCGCCAGCAGGCGGGCAACTCGGCGGCGCAGTTCGGGGGAGTCCCGGAGCTGCAGCTCAAGCGTCGCCATCTGTCCCTGGGGCAGCGACTCGTCTAACCAGGCGCGCAGGACCTCGTCGCTGCGAAAATTCTCTGGGGAGTGAGGTAGGAGTGAATCCTGATTCATCTGCTGACCCTACTCTGCTTCGAGATCATCCCCAACTTAGGTGATTCGTGGATGGTGGTCGTTCGGAATTCTCTCGTCGGGAGGCACCTTATATCGTTTTCCAGCTGCAAATTGTCGCACGAGCATCATAATCCCGTTCCCGGCCGCTTGCTACCGCCGGTCTCTCCCGCTAGCATGAGCGGCGTGGCGGGACCCGAGGACCACTCAGCAGCGTACAGGGTACGTTCATCGAGCGGCTTCCCGTGTGCGCGGGGACGTGTGCGCAATCAACCGTTAGTGGTTGGTCTCGTCATGCAGTGCGAGTCATGCACCGCCTGGCCACGCCGCGCGCCTGGCCATTCACCGCCTGAATGTGACTGTTTATTCTGCTTCGTCATCCCTGGGGAAGGCCTCGCGATGTCTGAACTGAAAGAGAAAGCCCGAATTCTGCGGCAGCACATCTGCCGGATGACAACCGAAGCTGGCAGCGGCCATCCTTCGAGCAGCCTGTCGGCTGTCGAAGTCGTGACAGCGCTGTTTTTCGGCGGGTTCATGAAGTACAAAGCCGACGAACCCAACTGGCCGGATCGAGACCGCTTCATCCTGAGTAAAGGGCACGCGGTTCCCGTTCTGTATGCTGCGATGGCGGAAGCCGGTTACTTCGGCGTCGACGAGTTATTGACACTTCGAAAGCTGGGAAGTCCGTTGGAAGGGCACCCCAACATGAAGCGTCTTGCCGGAATCGAGGCGTCCACCGGCTCGCTCGGCCAAGGCCTCTCGCTGGGAGTCGGGCAGGCACTCGGCTGCCGGCTGGATGGGCGTCCTTCGCACATTTATGTCATGACCGGCGACGGCGAAATGGGAGAGGGACAAGTCTGGGAGGCATTGGCCTCGGCCGACAAATACAAGCTGGCCAACCTCACGCTCATTGTCGACCAGAATCGCTATCAGCAAACCGGTGCCGCAAAAGATGTCCTCGACATGGGTGACTTTGCCAAGAAAATCGAAGCTTTCGGCTGGCATGTGCAAACCATTAACGGCAATGACATGGACGAGGTCGTCCAGGCTCTCAAGACAGCACAGGGCGTGACGGACCGATCGACTGCGATTGTTTCGAAAACTCAAAAGGGGTTCGGCATTCTCCCCGTTCTCGAAGAAGCCGGCGATGTCAACTTCCATGGCAAGCCGCTCCCTCCTGCAATGTTGGAACAGGCGTTGGCGTTGCTGGCCAAGTAGGAACGACGGCGACGGTCAACCGGCGATCACGACTTCACCCAGGACAGCGGCCAATCATGCCGTGACTCAGCCATCGTGGCCGAGTTGGCACACTGAAACAGTTTCCGTGAGCAGACTTTCGATTGTTGCGAAGAGATCCAAGCCATGCATATCGGCGAAATAAGCGGTTACAAACTGGGCCAGGCAACACGGGACGCATTCGGCGACGCACTGAAAGACTTAGCCGCCGAGTTTCCCGATGTGGTGACGGTTGATGGAGACGTCGGAAACTCGACGCGTACCGAACCGTTCGCCCTTGCCAATCCAGAACGGGGTTTCAACGTCGGGATTGCCGAAAGCAATATGGTCAGCGTGGCCGGTGGTTTGGCCGCGGCTGGCAAGACTCCCGTTGTGGCCAGTTTCGCCTGCTTCCTGCTATGCAATGCATTCGACCAGATTCGCATGTCGGTGGCGTTTCCCGGACTGAACGTCAAGCTGGTTGGTTCGCATGCGGGAATTTCGATTGGCGAAGATGGCCCCTCGCAGATGGGCATCGAGGATGTCGCGTTGGCCTGCAGTCTTCCTGGCGTCAGCGTGGTTGTTCCGGCCGACGGAATTTCTGCGAAAGCCGCCACGCGAGCCATGCTGGAACATTCCGGACCGCTCTATCTGCGGTGCGGTCGGCCGAAAGTCGCCGAGTTGTACGGCAGCGGAATCGATTTTGAAATCGGCAAGTCCATCAAACTGCGTGACGGAGACGATGTGACGATCATCGCCAACGGGTTGATGGTGGCAGCGGCACTCGATGCTGCACACATGTTGGAGAAGGAAGGCGTCTCGGCTCAGGTGATTGACATGCATACGGTCAAGCCGCTGGATGAAGAAGCGATCGTTGCAGCCGCGAAGAAAACACAGCGGATTGTCGTCGCCGAAGAGCATCTGGCCCATGGTGGCTTGGGAAGTGCTGTCGCGATGGTCGTCGCCAGGTCCGGTCCCGGTCGCATGGCTTTCGTGAGCGTCGGCGATACCTACGCCGAGAGTGGTGACGCCGACGGCTTGTTGGAAAAATACGGTCTGACGCCAGCCGCCATCGTACAGGCGGTCCGTTCAGTTCGCTGAAACCGTGACGATGCAGCTGTCAGTCAGGGCGCTGTGACGCGAATGGGACGCAACTTGTCGACTTTCCGGAATTCATCTCGGGATGGGACGACCGCGTGACGGAGTATCGCACCTTCCTGAATTCTGACCCGCCCCACATTGCCGCATTGTGGCACTCGGCCGGCTTGGGACGGGGTGCTGCAGGTGACTGCACGGTCGATACCTTCGAGTCCCTTATCTTCGCTCAGCCCTACTTTGACCCCAAAGGGCTGATCGTCGCCACCGACGGACAGCGGCGTGTCGGGTTTGCACTGGCCAGCTTCCCCTGCCGAACTGACGAGACCGGCCTCCGCAACGATGTCGGTGTGATTTGCGGTGTCATCGTTCACCCAGACTACCGCCGCCAAGGCATCGCTCGAGAGTTACTCCGCCGCGCCGAAGAGTACCTGTTGGCCGCTGGAGTCGAGACACTCGAGGCGGGACCAGCCGGGCACCTCGGCCCGTTCCATTTCGGGCTCTATGGCGGTAGCGAACCGGCCGGTTTTCTGGAGTCGGATACAGCCGCCAAGCCGTTCTTTGAAGCCCAGTGCTATCGCGTAGAACGCCTCCACCTCGTTTTCCAGCCGGTTCTAGGAACGCAACCAAACCCCATGTCGTTTCGCCTCGTAACGATTTGCCGCAAAACCGAACTGACAGTGACTGACCAGCCCGAACACCTCAGTTGGTGGTGGGTCACGCGGCATGGGCGGATCGATTCGTTGCGATTCCACCTGACTCCCAAGAGTGGGGATGCCCCTCTCGCCAGCGCAACCGTCATTGGGCTGGATTATTATCTTCCCAAATGGCGCGAGCGAAGCGTCGGGCTAATG
>CALJUK010000404.1 GCA_937975745.1 uncultured Planctomycetaceae bacterium
GACGACGTGGCCCGAGATTATGGCGCCCTGATGGACATTCAGCCGGAAGGTTACGGGATCGACCGCCAGTTTCCGGACCTGATCTATATCCCCGAAGACTCCCGCGCAAATCTCTCCGAGCAGCAGATCTCCTGGACACGGGACGGCGAGCAACATGCGATCCCACTCTTGCCCAGCAAGGTTTACATGGCACCTTCGGGCTACAAAATTCGCATGGAGAAGCATCCCTCGACACCCGGCTGGCGGTTGGTCGGTACGTTGGCGGAAGGGACATTCTGCCACAAACCGTGCACCGTCAGCGGCGGCGGGAAAAGTGAAATCAGCAAGTCTCTCGCCGACTACATGCACTACGGTCCGATCTTCGTCGCGGACATCGAGCAAGATCTCGACCAAGTCGAACAGGTCTTCAATTTTGATTTCTCGACGCGATATCGGCCCGAATACCGCAACAAGAAACACAGCCTGCCCATCCTGCACCCGGACCGGACACTGGGAAGCACTGTCAAACTGCTGACACCTTCGTCGTACTATACCGACGAGTACAACGCCTGGCTGCAGCAGATCCCGAATTACATTCTGGCGCTGGTCTTCATCATCAAACGGTTCCATCGCGGCGGTCTCGATGCCGATTGGAGAGAGAGCTTCTCAGTCGACATCATCAACGGATTTCCCGGCCACGAGCTCAATTATCGCGAGCACAAGCTCATCGGGTCTTACATTCGCGTTGGTCTGATGGCCAAGCAGGCCTGGCGAACATTTAAGACTCGCCAGGACTTTATTGCGGCGGCAAAAACCCAGACCGAAGACGACATCACCAGCTCGGTTGTGGTCCCGGCAGGCCGCCTCGCATCGATGAACCCCATTCTGCAGGCCGACAGCTATAAGTTCGCCGTCAACTGCGAGTACCGCCTGTTCCAAAGGCCCGACGACGCCATTCACCGTGGTCTCGATAAGCAAACCGAAAGAGACCTCTCCCGCCGGCACAACTTCATCTCAAATTTCGAACCAATGACGGCCGCGCAAGTGACCGACATGACGCGCTACGTCGTCGACTTTGACGCATTCAGCGAACCAATGCAGCAGATGCTGCGGTCCGTGGCAGAAAAGGGAACGGGGTACGTTGTCTGCTCGGCCAATCCACGGCAGATTGACGGCAAGCCGACCAAGAACCCCCGGTATCTGCAGGATCGACCCGATCTGGTGCAACCGTTCAACTATTACGTGGCCGAACGGGGAGCTCGGCTGTTCCGCGGCGTTCCGCTCGACCAATGGGTTCCGACACCGGTCGATGCCGTGCTGTCCGGGCGGCGGAACAACCCGCCCGATCGCGCACGGGGGATCCGCCCGCTCGCAGTCTACGGGCCTATTCACTACCAGGACCTCCCCGAGCTGTTTATGGAGTACCTCTCGTCGTTGACTGGCAAGAGCCCGTCGACAACAGGTGCCGGCACGGAGCGAGCTCTGACCAAAGGTCCGTTCAACGCTCTATTGCCAGCGGCCGACCTCAACAATGCTCTCGTCAGCTATCTCTTGACGGGGATGGGGGGCTTCTCGACAGCGGCCGGACACATCGGTCCCAACGTTCAAGTCGACCACGATATCAGCCTGCTGATTCCCGAAGTCTGGTGCCGAATGGAACCGCACGAGCGAGATCCCCAACGGCTGATTGACGAGGGGATGCTCGAACGAATTCGTGACTTCGAATACGAAGGTCGCACGATCCCGGCCAGCCGCCTCGGGTACCGCATTACGCCTCAGTTTGTGCGGACCTTCCTCAGCCGAATTTTCGACAACCCTGACCGAGTCTTCGACGAGGCGATCCTTCGACCGGAGACGCAGGATCTGGAGGCGTATGTCGACGGCATCGAGCATATCGTCCAAGCGCAACAGAAAGTCGCCCGCGAGTATTTCGCTGACGGCTCAATCGATCAGGTCTGTCCTCCATTGAAAGCACTCTTACACATCATGGTGCATGGCGACTACGAAGGCATGACGATCGATGCACCAGAGTTTCGGCAGATGTTCACGCGAGATTCTCTGCTCGATAGCGACTGGTATCAGGCCCGCTTGCGCACGAAACAGCAACGGGACTTGGCCTTGTGGGACAGGCACTGCCGGTCCCTGGAGAATTACCAGTCAGAGGTATCTGACGCCGGAGAACTCGCCCGTTTGAAGATCGCCGACCGACTGGAACTGGCCCGCAGCGAACGCAACCGAGTCGCCGATCCAACGTACGTGGAATCCCTGGTCGGTATGCTGGGTGCCGACCCACTTGGAGAGATTGAGTAGGATAAATCAGTCGACCAACAAAGCATTTGCACTTCATCTATACGGTATTTATACCTGATTTATATCTGCTCAACCAAGTGTTTTCTGGACAACGAGCCCACACCCGTCTACGATTTAGTCCAATCATCTGGTCACGGAATCGTGGGGCGTCGCTGTTGCGACACGTTAAGGTCGGTTTCGCCGCAGTCACGACCGTCGGTGGACTGCCCGCGGTAATTTTCCGGCGTTCTTGTGCTCGCAGGACCCGGCGTGTTTGGCCCCAAAATCGGGGCTGGCTGCTTTTCTACCGCTCCTTGTCATTCAAGAAACTCCAAGAAGGGACCTCTCTCATGGTATGCACACCTCGTCGGTGTCGCCGAAGGGCGTTTACGCTGATTGAATTACTTGTGGTCATCGCGACATCGCCATTTTAATTGCGTTGCTGTTACCGGCCGTCCAGCAGGCCCGCGAGTCGGCCCGCCGCAGCGCCTGCATCAACAATCTCAAGCAGATCGGCTTGGCGCTCCACAACTACCACGACACGCACAAGGTATTTCCTGCCATGGTCTACAGCTCCGGTGCCTCGTCATCGGATGGAATGGTGACCAACGCGACCGGTTGGGTCATGCTGCTACCGTTCCTGGATCAGGCCAATCTCTTCAACCAGTACAACTTCAACAGCGCAGTGTCCATCTACGGCGCCGAAGGGAATTGCCCGGACGCCGTCTTGTATCCCGGTTCTGTGGCAACCGGCTCACCGTACCTGCCCGGCACGACCGCAGGGATTCAGGCCAACGTTGCATTGGGCGCCACGATCATCCCGGTCTTCTACTGCCCGTCCGATCCGGGAAAGAAACTTCACACGAGTGCCTGTCTGTCCGATTCCACGATGTCCCCCCGTCCCGAGTCGGCACGCTCTTCCTACGAGTTCAGTGTCCGGCACCCACATCCCAGTGTGAAGTGGACGACCGACTCCGCGTCGACCCGCGCGATGTTCGGTGTCAACTCCAACAGCCGCGTGCGTGACATCACAGACGGAACGAGCAACACCGCTGCTGTCGTCGAGTCGACGTTGGAACTGGAGCAGCACAACTGGAAAACCTGGTCCGGCGTTGCTTGGTATACGGGCGGTGCAACTATTCAGGACACCGCGCGCCCTCTCAATCAAAGGGGCTGCTGCAGTTGGGGAACGCCTTTCACGAGTCCTAGCACGGCGGCCCACAAGTTGTCCGACGGGGGCTTTGCAGGCAGTATGCACGAAGGTGGGCTCCACATTCTCATGGGCGACGGGGCCGTCCGCTTCCTGAACGAGAACGTAGACTACGCGATTCGCCGGGATCTCTCCCGCATTGCCGACGGCAATCCCATCGGCGAATTCTAAGTCGACCGAGGTTGTTCGGACAAAGCCTGCAGGCGAACGCCTGCAGGCTTTTTCTCTGCTGGGGCCGAGTGGATTCCTTTGCCAAAACAGGGCTGGATTTCATGTATCAATGCAGATCGGTGGCAGCGTCCGTGTTGTGCATTCTCATGATCGTCGGCTGTACTCCTGAAAAAGGCAGCTCGGCAAAACTCTCGCCAGCGAGTGGAACTGTCACAGTCGACGGCAAACCTTCGCCGCGCATTGTGGTGCGGTTTATCCCCAAGTCAGGAACACCTGGCAATGGAGCATTCGGTCAAACGGATGGTCGTGGTAAGTACACGTTGATGCAAACAAGCGGCGAAGAAGGGATTCTGCCGGGGGAGTATGATGTCACCTTCTCCCAGTTTGCGATGCCGGACGGAACTGCTGTTCGGCTCGACATTCAACCAGAGTCCGTCGGTGCCGTGCAGGCGCTTCCAGAACACTATACCGACGCGAGCACCTCCGAAATCGAAGCCTCAGTCACCGGGGGCTCAAACAGCTTCGATTTTGCGCTGGAATCAGAGTAGCCACCGTGGCCGGTCATGTCTTCCCGACTTTTCCCGTGGCAGCGATCGTATCGATTGCGCGTCCGGCCTAATTCCGGGCGATGTCCTTGCAGGCTTTGACCAGGTCTCCGTTGCGACCTATGGTTCACATGCAGTGTTGGAGAATGTCTCCTGCAAACGCTGGCTACGTCAGGTTCGCCCTTTCCAGGCTGGTGGTCGATCGACGTTTCGAATTTTTGCCTGCATCACCAGGAAATCGGTCATGGCCTCGGACTCGCAGCCGTCACGCTCGTCCACAGAATACGAACGGGCAATGGTCAGCCACACGACGATCCTGATCCTCAGCGCTTTGTTGATCGGGATGGTCCTCGGGCGTGTCGTCGATGCGCAGATGGCAACGATTGCCTATCCACTTGGGATGTTGGGTCTGGTCGCCTACCTCGGCCTGGGCCATGCGGCCCGCTATCGCCGCGAACGAGCCGACGAAAGCGAACGCCGGCGCGATGTCCGCCGCACGGAAAGTCGCTTGGTTCGACATGTGCGTGCCACACAAAGTGAATCAATTCGCCCGCATCGGACCCCCTCCGAGCCGCCCGTCTCGACACCGCAATTCATGCCGGTGATGCGTTCCAAATAGGACCCATTGCGCACAACTGTTGCGGCGTTTGGACACTCAATAGCCCGTACGTCAGGCTGGTGACGCCGCCATTCGCCGCACGTCACCACCTGCCAAGCCAGCCCCCGCCGGGCTTTCGCACGGCAGTCCCCAGTCAGATCGGCATCGCAGACGCCCCGCGCGAGCGATATACTGCGCGCAGCAGATACAACGGCATTCAACTGGCCCACAGTTCATTGCGGCGTCAGTCGACTGACAAACAATCGCCAGACCAATACGGACAGAATCAGCACAGGGGAACGGACTCGATGCGGGGCGATCGGCCAAGAACAGAAATCCGGAACGGGTACAGAATGTGGCAATCGGCAAGGGCGGCGGTATCCGTTTTCGTGGTGTGTTGCCTGTCTGTCGTCAGCGCGTCGGCTCAGTCGTCCGACACAGTCCTGGCCAAGGTCTCCGACGAGACGGTCACCGAAGGGGATCTGCAACTGCTGATGAAAATCAGACAGGTCCCTGCCGACCAGCAGTCAGCCCTCCGTGATCACTTCATCGAGGAATTGATCGAACGAAAACTGATCGAGCAGTTCCTCGCACGCCGAAAGATCGCGCCCACTGAAGCGGACGTCGATCAGCAGATCAAGACAGTGCACTCGTTGATTCAACGGGGAGGAGACGACCCGGACGCGTTGCTCGCCCGATTGGGAATGACACCGGAAAAACTACGAGCCGCCCTCTCCCTGCCGATGGCCTGGCAGGCCTACCTGCGAATGACGGTGACCGACGATGAAATTCGCCAGGTCTTCCGAGAAGCACCCGCGCGCTGGGACGGCACGGAACTGCGTGCCAGCCAGATCCTGCTCAAGCCCGAGACAGCGAATGCCCGCGACACGCTGCTTCAGTTGCGAAAGCGAGTTGCCGACGGAGAACTCTCCTTCGCAGAGGCAGCCCGGATGGCCTCGCAAGCACCCAGCGCCGAAGAGGGGGGCGATCTGGGCTTCTTCCCGTATCGGGGGCGGATGCCGATCGCGATGGCCGACGCCGCCTTTGCACTCAAACCGGGTGAAATCAGCCAACCGTTTCAGACTCCGTTCGGCTGGCATCTGCTGACGGTAACGGATGTCCGCCGCGGACAGCTGAGTATCGAAGATGCCCGCCCCCAGATCTTCGAGTCGATAGGCCGGCAGAAATGGCAGGCGATCGTCGCCACCGAACGGGAACGAGCCCGTATCCAACGCCCGCAAGGCTGACGCAGATTGCGCCGCCACGGGGCCAAGGAAGCGTCGACGTAACTTGCATCCTTGTCTACAGTTGCTCCTTGCGAGACAAACTTCGACACAAAACGGTCGCGCGTGTCCCTCGCTGACGTGGTGGGCCAGGACGAGAGCATCTCGCGAGGCTCACGGAGCCGTGGCGGCGAAACCCCAGAGCGGCCGGTCTGCCGAGGCCCGGCCTGAGGTCTCCTGTAATGACATAAGTCGTTTTACTATAATCAGATGCATCTCATCAGAAGTCGCGTTGACCGCCCATCCCGATGGGGGGTACACTCCCGCCGCAACTGGGCCGGCCTGCCACGTAAATTGAAGCCGATTCTTGGCTTTCGCCGTACCGGGCAGAGCACACAGGTCTTCGTCCGCTTGGCGACTCCGAGCATCCCCTTCGCTGCAGATCGTACGCATCTATGTCCACCACAGTGGCCGTCAACTCGAGAATCGGCAATCGGCCGACCTACCGCCCTCGGCGGTTGCAGTTGACGGCTGCGACGATGGTCGGCCTGCTGCTGTTGTCGGGCCTGTATTCGCTGGGGATGCAGCAGGTCATCGTCCTCTCCGAGGCGGTGCCCCGTCCGAAGCTGGCCGCTTTAGTGAGCAACACGAACCAGGCTCCCAATTCGCGTCTCGCTCGGCAGTATCTGGCCCAGGCTCCGTGGGCCGCAGATGCCAAGTACCAGTTCAGCACAGCCGATGCGGTGATTTACACCCAGGAGTGGACCGCGCTGGATGACAATTCGGCGATCCGCTTTCGCCCCTTCGCTGTCATCTGGAAACAGCCGCCGGACAGTTCGGGCGATCGTCCCCGGCCGGTGACGATCGTCAGTGACTCGGCCATTCTGCAATTTTCGGGGCAGTTCGAAGTTTCGGGATCGGATCCGGGCCACGTGGTCGGTGGCGCTCTTGAAGGTAATGTCACGATCGACGGCGCTGATGGTCTGCACGTCGTCGGCCGCAACTTCATCTACAACGAAGAAGCTCTCCGTGCCTGGAGCGACCATCCGTTGGAGTTTGCCTACCAGTCACATACTGGTTCGGCTCACGGTGTGCAGGTGGAACTGGTGGCGAACACCGACGAATCGGACCAGCAAGTGACGGGGCTGAAGAGCCTGCGGTTACGTCGCGACGTCCGTATGAAGCTGCAATTGCAGAACGATCCGGCGGAAGCCCCCGTCCCAGTCATGATTCAAAGCCAAGGCCGCTTCGAGTGGTCGTTCGATACTCTGCTGGCTACGTTCGAAGATCAGGTTCAGTTGATTCGGCCGTCGGGGAACAATCTCTTCGACTCGTTGACGTGTGACCTGCTGACCTTGCTGTTTGAGACGGATCCCGAGAAGACAACGGCCACGCACGAACCAACTTCCAAGGAACAGCCGGCCGCAGGGACTGCCAGCGGAACAGAGACACCCGCAGGAGACCCGGCCGTGGCAGCCAACGACGCGGATCGTGATGCGATGGATGACAGGGACGTCCAGCGAGAGATCTTCGGAAACGCCAACCGAAAATTGAGATTTCGCCGGTTGCGTGCCGAGGGCAAACGCGTCGTCCTGAATTCTCAGGAGAACCAATTGACCGGTCACATGACCGAGCTGATCTATGATGGACAGACCGAGATCATCGCGTTGCTCGACGGTCAGACCGTCCGGCTGAACCAGGGGGGCAGCGAACTGCTGTGTCCGGAAATTACACTCAAACAGCAGGACGGGCGACTGCATTCCGCCTGGTGTCGAGGTGCCGGAAAGCTCAACTACCGCGACCCGAAATCCGGAGACGTGATCCTGGCGGCGGAATGGTTGTGGCAACTTCGCAAGTATCCGGATGGCGATACCGGGCTGGACATTCTCGAATTACAGGACCACGCGGTCGTCCAGCAACCGGCCGAAGGAATTGGACTCTCGGGCGATGTCATCCGCATCTGGGTCACTCGAGAGGCGCAGGACTCGGCCGACGGTGAACCAAGGCTCTTGTCGGTGGGGACAGTCGCCGCATCGGCCCCGGAGGCGAACGAGGGCAATCACCCCCGTTCACGAGTGCAACCGCGGCGAATGCTGGCCACGGGGACGGTCGGTTTCGTCAGTCCCGATCTCTTGGGAGAAACACGCCGATTAGAAGTTGCCTTTGTCGAGCGACCGGCGAAGCGGCAGGACTCCCCGCGGTCGGCCGACAGTCGTGCCAAATCCAACACGAGAGATTCCTTCGGGAAGAATGGCTCCAAGAACGGTCCCATCCAACTGACAGCCGCCAGCATCCGGGCGGAGGTGACGGCCGGCGAGACTTCTGAGGACGTGGCGTTGTCCTCCGTCTGGACCGAAGGAGACGTTACAGTTACTCACCCGTCGGTCGGCGACGGGCCCAACCTCAGCCTGCGGTGTGATCGGTTGCAGATTGAATCGCCCCGACCGAACGGCGAGATCTTTCATGTCTATGGCGCTCCTGCACACCTGCGGAGCGACGAAGTGCACATCGAGGGTAAAGCGATTCATCTCGATCGTGGCAGCAACCGGGCCTGGGTCGAAGGCAACGGTCTGATGCAACTTCCCGTCCGCCAGTCGCTGGAAGGACCCGAGTTGCCCGCCGACAAATTGGCCGACATCTGGTGGACCGAGGGAATGGAGTTTGACGGTCGAGCGGCCCGGTTTCTGACCGACGTTCGCCTGGAACTCGATACCAGCCGATTGCACTGTGAGCAGATGGACGTGCTGTTCGATCAGCCGATCTCATTTACCGAACAGAATTCGGACGCCAATCGTCAGACGAAACCCGCGATCGAGACAGTCGTCTGCCACGGCGGTGTGACGTTCGAGAGTCAACTTGTGAAAGAGAGCCAGCTGGTCGAGGTGCGGCGGGCACGCTGCTGGGAGATGACACTGCATCAAAAAACCGGTGCATCACAGGCCAAGGGGCCGGGCGTCATTAACTTCTGGCGACGAGGCACTGGACGCCGCGCGGGACTGGCCCCTGAGGCCCGTGCGCAATCAAATCAACCACTCGAAGCTGACGCGGCCGAATGGGAATATACACAGGTCGATTTCCAGCGGGATGCCGTCGGCAACTTTCGCCAGCGAAATATGACATTCCACGACCGTGTGCAAATTGTCTACGGGCCCGTTGAGCGGGCAATGGAAGAAGTCGACCCCAACCATCTCACCGAAGGCAGCGGTTGGATGCGGTGCGATACCCTAGAAGTATCGCAAGTCGATTCTGTCGAGAAGAACGGCAGTGGGAATCGTGCCAGTGAAAAGAATATTGGCAGTGAAAAGAACGGTAGCGAGACGTTCGCCAGCCAGGCGAAACAACCGCAAGGCAGCGTGCAATTGCTGGCCAGCGGAAATGCCGAGCTGGAAGGGAGCACATTCCACGCGCGGGCCGATCAGATCAGCTACGACGAAGCCAAGGGGCTGTACATGCTCCGGTCACTGGGAAAGCAGAAAGCGACCATCTGGCGGCAGTCGGCATTGGGTGCCGATTTCAGCCGTGCCGAGGCACAGCGGATGGAGTTTCTTCCCGCGCGGAACCAACTCAAACTCGATCGTGCAACCGGCGTACAGGGACTGCAATGATGGCCCATCGGTGCGGGGATCAGCGTGCTCGAAGTTTGACCGGTCCCGAACTGGTCCAGATAATACCCCTAGAACCAGTTTCAAAACCGGTTGGTGGCGAGGCTTCGGCCAGCATTCACAGGACGAAGACGAAGCACACAGAGGTTTTGGAACCGCT
>CALJUK010000405.1 GCA_937975745.1 uncultured Planctomycetaceae bacterium
GGGATGCGTGGCGTTGCAGGCGATGATTCAGCGTCCGGCGAGTAAGCAGGGGCTGGAAGATCGAAGGCCGGATCCACCATCAGGGACGCTGGCGGCACGCATGCGGGAGTGGGAAGCAGAACAGCAGACGGACAGGGATCCGTGGGACGAGACGACGTCGTTTGAGATGGCTCACGGAAAACAGTGGTGACACATAACCAGTCAGGGTGACTGACATGGACGTATACGACAAGAAGCAGCGGCAACGTCTGGTGACGACGATCGAGCAGTCGTACCGGGCTCTGCAGCCGTTCCGTCGCCTGATTGCCGAGTTGGTACGGGAGACAGCCGGTCCGGAATACGGGAATGAGAATAGTTCGGCGCCACGACGTGAGCAGTTACTGAACCTGATGCATCAGGCGATGACGGCGTACACGATGAGTCTCGCGGCCAATCGTCCGCAGGTGCTGGTGTCGACTCCGTACGAAAACCTGAATTCGTTTGCTGCGCACTTCCAACAGGCGACGAACAACCTGCTGGAAGAGATCGATTTCGAGGCGACGTTACAGCGTTGGGTGCTGGACGCCTTCTATTGCGTCGGGATTATCAAGGTGCATTTGGCGGACTCGGGCATCGTGGAGATGGCGCCGGATCTGCTGATGGATCCTGGCAAGCCCTTCGCCTCGAATATCAGCCTTGAGAATTTCTCGTTCGACACGACGGCGAAACGCTGGTCTGAAGTCCGGTGGGCTGCTGACTCGTACCGAATTCCGTTCGAGGATCTGTCGGATCCGAATCTGTTCGATCAGCAGGCAGTACGGAAGCTGTCCCCGACTGACAAGAACAACCACGGCAGCGAGGAACGGCTGGACGAGATGACGTCAGGCACGGATGTGAGTGCCGACGAACTCGAACCGATGATCGATCTCATTGACGTCTGGATTCCTGCTGACGAGATGATCTACACGTTCCCGCTTCAGTCGTCAGACGGGATGAAGATCAACGGACGTCCGATCGCGGAAATGCGCTGGGATGGTCCGGAACACGGTCCGTACCACCTGCTTTCCTTCGTTGACGTCCCGGATAACGTGATGCCGGCCAGTGTCGCGAGTCGTCTGAGCGCTCTCGCACGGCTGGCGAATAACCTGATGCGAAAAGCGAAGCGTCAGGCTCAGCGTGCCCGGAATGTGAATACCTACACTCCGTCAGGTGCGGACGACGCACGCAAGGTCAAGACGGCAGGCGACGGCGAGTGGGTTGAGGTCCGCGAGCAGTCAGAAGTGAACATGCTGAGTGTGCCTGGTGTGGATCAGGGCAATCACGCATTCCTGCTGGATGTCATTGACAAGTTCGACCGTTCCGCGGGAAACCTGCAGGCGAAAATGGGACTCGGGACGTCTGCCGGGACCGTTGGTCAGGAAAAGCTACTGCATGGTGCGGCCAGCTCTGAGGAAGCCCATCTACAGAACCGGGTGATGCGGGCGACGACGTCACTGGTGCGTGATCTCGGTCACATGCTGTGGCAGGATCAGGCAACCGTATTGCCAGGCCGAATGGAGATTGAAGGGTCCGGCGGTTTGTCGGTTGATGCGACGTGGTCGCCGGAAGACCGCGAGGGTGATTTCCTGCAGTACAACTTCGCCATCGATATCTACTCGATGAGCTATCAGTCACCTCAGAGCCGCCTGGAAGCGTTGAACGGGGTCGTCACCGGTGTCTATGGACCGATGATGCAGATGCTGATGGCTCAGGGTGGCCAGATCGACATGCAACGGCGGACGGAAATCTACGCGGAATTGCTGCACGAGCCTCGATTGAAGCAGGTGATTCGGTTCGGCCAGCCGCGTGATATGGGCCAGCCACCACCGGCGGGGATGCCGAACAACACGACGCGGGAGTACGTGCGTCACAACGTTCCGACCGGTGGGACGGCGCAGAGTCGTAGCACGACGTTACAGCAGGCACTTCTGGCTGGTTCGGCGAATCAGGATCAGATGGCTGCCCTACAGCAACCGGCGGGAGCGATATGAAACTGACAACACGTATTATCCAATGGCTGATATTAGCTGCGATCTTCTGTGTTGTCCTTGTGTCTGTTGCTGCTGCGCAACTGGACGCGCCAGAGAAAGTCGAAGCCGGCACGTTTGTCTCATTGAAGGCGATTGACGTCCCGGGGGAACACAAGGTCTGGATCGTTCCACGACTACTCCCGGATGAGTCTTACGCGATCGACTCCAGCGGTCATGTGCTCTATTTCGCGACGTCCGTGCAGGGCGTGTATGAGTTCGCTCTGGTGGTGACAGAGGTAACGATCAGTGATGAAGGCACGCCCGATATCTCACAGATCGTCATTCGCCATACCGTCACTGTTGGGAAGCCGACGCCTAGACCGAATCCTGATCCCGACCCGGAACCCGAGCTGAGGGAGCGTCTGGGACTGGCATCGCTGGCCCGTGACACATGCCGTGAGACAGGAGATCGTGGTACTGCTGATCGTATGGCAGGGATTTGGAGATCAGTTGCCGCGGCCATAGCAGCAGGAGCCGCCAACGGAAAAGAGGAGATACTGGAGATCACAATTGGCGAACTACAGGAGTTTGCCGACGAGTTTGAAAAAGACAGCCGCGAGCGAACAGCGTGGCGGGCATGGTCTAACCGGGTGTTTCCTGCGTTCGAGGCGCTCGAAGCGGACGGCAAGCTTAAGACGGACGACGACTATCACGACGCGTGGGCAGAGATCGCTCTGGGACTGGAAGTCGTGGCGAGTCAGTCGAAGGTGCGTGAGGTTGTCCCTCGTGAGATCAAGGGGGGCGACGATGACGCGTGAGTTCCCAATGGGACGACTGGAAGATCCCCGCGTCGTCGATGAGTTCTGTTCTCAGGCCAGACGTCCGGTGTTCGGTGTCTCGGCGGCACCGCTTCAGGACAGCGGCAAAGGCAAAGTGGCGTTGCTGTATCAGGCAGTAGAGCAGGCGATGGGATCGTATCCGGTGCGTCTGCAGACGGTCGGTGACTGCGTTTCGCAGGCCTTTGCGGGTGCGGTCGACGTCCTCGCCAGCGTCGAAAGAGTCATCAAAGGGGAGCGTGAGGTCGTCACTCACGCGACAGCCAGCGAGGCTATCTACGGCCTGGCACGTGTCGAGGTCGGAGGCCGGCGACTCGGTCGTAGTGATGGAGCTTATGGCGGCTGGGGAGCACGAGCGGTTCAGCAGTACGGCACGCTCCTGCGTCAGAAATACGGCAGATATGACCTGACGAAATACTCCGGACGCAAGGCGCGGGACTGGGGATACAAGGGTCTGCCCGACTCGCTGGAGCCGACAGCTCGCGAACACCTCGTCCGCGAGACGTCACTGGTGTTTAGCTACGAGGAGGCTCGCGACGCGATCGCCAACGGCTACCCGGTCGTCGTCTGCTCGAATCAGGGATTCACTCGGTCACGGGACCGTGACGGATTCGCTCGCCCGTCCGGATCGTGGCCTCACGCAATGCTGTTCTGCGGGATGGACGACGCACACAGGCGGCCCGGATTGCTCTGCGTGAATTCGTGGGGGCCGCACTGGATCAGAGGACCGAAGCGGCACAGTCAGCCAAACGGATCATTCTGGGTCGAGGCTGACGTCGCCAACCGCATGCTGCGACAGCGCGACAGCTATTCGATCAGCGATTTCAACGGTTACCCCGACCGCAATGCGACGGTCGATTTCATGGATCTCAACGTCTTCTGAGGTGGGCAAATGCCATCAGGAAACACAGACAAGCTGAAGGCCTGCACTGACGGGATCGTCGCGAAGATGGGCGAGGCACCAGAGCCGTACACGTTCGATTTCGGGATCCTGATCCCGCTGGTGCTTGACATTCTGGTGGAGCAACTGGCCGGCTGTTTCGCGAAGTCGGCGACGCCGGAAACGGTGATGCAGAAGCTGGCGGATCGAAACTTCATGGCGCGTTGGGAAGTGCGGAAAGCGATCAGCCGGGCGTCTCGCGATGAAGGTGCTGGCCTGCGTCATCGCGAGCTGCAGAGGGTTGAGGCCGACATGATCGCATGGGCAACGCAGAACCGCACGGACGCTCTGGCAGCAATGGATGACGTCGCGAGCCATGCGGCGGACTTCGGCGATCTGGGAAGTGTGTTTTAGGAGTGACCATGAAGACGGTCCTGATTGTGCTGCTGGCGTTCACGGATTTCGGCGATCTCGCTTCGGTGTGGGCGGAAGACGAAAAGGATCTCGCGCTCTATTGGCCAGAAGAAAGACGTGTTCCTGACGTTCCTGACGTCCAGGTGGATGTGAAACCAAAGAATCCGCGAGACGCAGTGGTCCGGATTCTGGTAGATCAGGGTGATGATAATGTGGAGTTCGGTACTGGTGTGTGCGTGGCTGAGGATGGGACGATCCTAACCTCATGGCACATTGTTGATTCAGGGGGCGATATCACTGTTGAGTGGCCCAACGGTGAGCAGTCCCCTGCCGAGTTCATCAAGCGTGATAACACTCGCCAGAACTTCGATTCGATTGCGACGTTGCGGTCAGCACGCGGTCCGCCAGCATGGATACCAGTGTCGAAGGAGCCGTACCGGGAGGGCGATCAGGTCCGTACTATTGGGTATCAGTTCGTGCGTCGGGAACGCAGCGGGAAGATAGAGAGGATCGACGGCTATCCGGACGTCTGGACTTCGTTCTCCATCACGAAAGGTATGAGTGGTGGACCTCTAATCAATGCCGCGGGCGCGGTCGTAGCGATCGCATCCGGACGGGGTCGTGACAGGACGTGGAATAAGAGCGGACCGGGGGAGTGGGGGCCGATTCGCGGCCGGTTCATGGGTGTCGCGCCAAAGAAAGAAATCAAGGCGACGTCAAAGCAGGTTCTACTATTCTCCATGCAGAACTGTCCGGCCTGCGAAGTGATCAAGGGGCGGTTCGGCTACCTGCGTCGTGGAGGATGGGAAATTGGGGATGATGGGCACATTCGCGTGGTGACGTGGGAAGACAACAACGACGAGTGTGAGAAATGGCGGGTGAGTCAGTTTCCCACTGCGATACTTGTTGACGGTGGAGTTGAGCGGGGGCGGGTGGTTAATCCGTCAGCCGATCAGATTGTCGGGCTATACAACGCTGGTTGATGTTGCGCTCGCTGAATAACTCGAAAAGCAGAGGCTACCTAAAGTGACGTGTCCGTCTGGACTATCGTAAAACAGACCAAAGGCGGACATGTAAAATGAAGAGTCTCTCGACGACGTTCGGAATCGTGCTGCTTCTGGCGGTCGGTCCGGAGCCGTTGTCTATCCATCAGATGGTGGGATACGCCGCTATTCTGTCTGCACTGGGTGGGCTGGCGAGCGGCACGCGCGTGACTCGTGACGTCTATCTGTTGATTCAACACGTCTTGAACTGTTGCGTTCTTGGTCTCAGTCTGAGCCTGCTCAGCATCTGGGTATTCAAGGAAAATCCAACCGCACGTTGGGCGACGATTGGTGGTGTAGGGCTGATGTCGCTCGGTGGCATGAAATCAGTGGACCTGTTGTTGTCCGTGGCGAAACAAAAATTCGAGGCGAGGTATGTCGACGACAGTCACTCCAGCGACGAATCGAGTAGCAAATAGCCTTATCCAGAGGCGCCGCGATCTGTGGTTCATCGGCGTCCTGTTGGCCAGCGTAGTCTGCCTGTTTCAGGCGACTCAGCAGGCAGCCGAAGTCGAGACGCGTTCGGACGGCGAATTTGCTCACCTGTATTCGATAGTGCTGCATATCAGTGACGCAGATTTTTCTGTTGCGACCGATGAGCAGGGCCGAATCACGTGGATCGAGTATGAGGTAGAGGGTGGTCCTCAGCTCGACCTGGAAATTGGCGACCGGATAGAGTCGATCATGAAGGCAGACGTAGCTGTCCGGCATCCGGAGAAATACGCATCCGCCATGAACGGTCATCACGGGACACGTAAGGTGTTGACGGACATACCTCGTTGCGAAGTGCGTTGTTCTGACGGGGAATGGCGATGGATCTCGGTAAAGACGTGGACTACTGGACGCGGCGCAATGGCTAATTGTCAGTGGCTGGAAGAGAACTGATTACATTATCCAGTTGACATATGCGTCACCCTGACTGATATTTCCTGGATGAAAGAGTCTGAAAAACCAGACAAGACGGCGAGGAACGGACGTCCGATCGTCAGTGATGCCCTGGGGTTCGGTAAGCACCAACTACAGGACTTCGAGAGGGATCGGAAAGAAAACGGGTTCGTTGGGGTGTCGTTCCGTGAAGACAAGGACGTACCCGGATTTTATCAGGTCGAGTGTTCGTCGCGTGGTGTCTGGGACAGATACGTCAGGCACCGCGGGAACGTGGATAAGAATCGTACGAGTGGTGCCGCCGTCAGTAGTCAGGGGATCCTGAACGCTCAGGAGAAGATGCTGGCGGATTTCGAGCGACGTAAGGAACAACGTCGCAAACTCCTTGGGGAAATTGAATGATCGATACGGATATCGACGACATCGTCAAACAGGTCACGGATGAATGGGCGGAAGGCGTTTACGATGAAGATCAAACGCCTGAGGTAGAGGCTCAGGAAGAAGAACCGCAGGAGACTGAAGGCGCGGTTGAGGAAGGCGATGATGGTTTCGACGAACCAGAAGATGACGCGGCGGACGAGTCAGTCGATCAGGAAGGCGACACACAGGTAGAAGAGGAATCAGATTGGACATCGGGATTCGAAGAACTCGGTGCGAGTTACGGCTTGACTCCTGAGGAGATGCGTGAGGGATTCACGGATCTCAATCACTTCCAAAGTCAGGCGAGGGCGCAGGACCGGGCTATTCTGGAGGCAGCTCGTCAGCAGGTGCCACCACCGCAACAGCAGCAGGCACCTCCGCAGGATCCACGGCAGCAACAGTCAGCACAACAGGCCGATGCTGATCCCGCACTGGACGTCGACGCCTGGAAGGAAGCCGGATATGACGACCAGGTGTTGGGTCTGGTAAATGTTGCGAAGACGTTGCAGGAACGCCTTGACCGCGTCGAGCAGTACAATCAGCAGTCCATCCAGCAGCAGCGTCAACAACGCGAGTTACAGCGCGAACAGGCCGCTCATAATCTGTTCGATCAGATGGATGAGGATGTTTTCGGTCGTGCTGTCGTTGATGGAAAAACACGTCAGCTTGACCAGTTAAAGCTTGCCAATCGAGCGAAGGTTTACCAGGCTGCCGATCAGTTGGCTCAGAGTATCATTGCGCAACAGATGAAACGTGGCGTAACAGAGCCTCAGGTGCCACCGGCGGAAGTGTTGATGCAGCGTGCGTATTGGATGGAATTTGGGGAATACATCCAGCAGCGTGACCGTGAACGTCAGCAGCAGGAAACAACTGAGAAGTTGCGGAAGCAGAGTGGTCGCCGACGTCCGGCGTCAGGGAATCGAAAACCAAGGCCTGTTGAGAACGATACTCCGGGCGAAGTAGACCAGGCAGCGGCTCTGGCGAAGGATCCAGAGATTCGGGAGTTCTATAAGAACGCTCAAGATTATTAGCCGGACACGCTCTGGGGAGCGTTCGGAGCAGGGAATTGAAGACGTCCTGCACACAGAATTCGCGCTTGCGCGCGAGTAAACGGCTTCGTTGGTTGTGACTCAGGTGGAGTCGCCAACGTTGTCGCTCTCCCCAGGAAGGAGTCCTCACATGGCTCTCATGCCAGATCAGATTGACGATTTCGTCTCTCTGACACTCTCCAAGTTCAAGCGGAACAAGTGGACCGACCTGTCTCTTGAACACACTCAGTATGTGTCCTCGACACTGAACACAAAAAAGAAGGTTCGCGAGCAGGGCGGCAAGGATATTTCCTGGCGTATCAAGGTGAAGAACACCGGGAACGCCCGAAATACCGGCATGTTCGATCAGGACCAGACAAACGTTGATGACGTGATGATCTCGGCCAGTATTCCCTGGGCGATGCAGACGACGAACTTCAGTTATGACATCCGGGAAGACCTGTTTCAGTCTGGACCGGAAACAATCATTCGCGAACTCGAAGTCCGCGAGCATGACGCTCTGTCTGATATGGCAGAACTCAGTGAAGAGAATCTGTGGTCGGCTCCGACGTCGAGTTCAGAGAGCAGGCCGATGGGTGTCCCCTTCTGGCTGCAGAAGAATGTGACTGAGCCGGACGGTGGGTTTACCGGCGGCAATCCTGCCGGATGGTCCGGTGGAGCGGCTGGCGTAGACTCGAATACTTATCCGCGCTGGCGAAACTGGGCGTTTAAGTACACCACCGTTACGAGCGACGATCTTATCCGCAAGATCAAGAAGTCGATCACCAATACGAACTTTGTTGCTCCTGTTCCGCATCCGGAACTTGGGTTCGGCAAGCCGGACTGGTGCATGTACACGACATACCGGACGCTGGAGCCGATGGAGCGTCTTGCCGAAACGCGGAACGACAACCTTGGCAACGATCTTGCCCGGTACGTCAACAACGTTGTGGTTGGCGGTGTGCCAGTGAAATACGTGCCGTACCTGGAAGCGAATGATACCAGCGATCCGATCTACGGAATCAACTGGGGCGCTTTCCGGCCGATCGTTAAAACCGGTTGGGACATGAAGCGTCACAAGCCGAAGGTGTCCGCGCGACAGAGAAACGTTCGCGAAGTGCACTACGACAACAGTTGCCAGTATGCATGCTACAACCGACGTACCTGCTTCGTCGGTTCGACAGCTTAGTCAGGGTGACTGATTTTCCGGGCGGTGTGATGATCACCGCCCCCTGTTTCACTGCTTAATCAAAGCGAGGCACGTCATGTCTGCGATCGTCGGGGCTCTTACAGCCCAGTTGCTCACGTCGCACATTGGTCAGCGCGGTACGGGTATCCTTTCGCCGCGTCTCTGGAAGAAGGCTGTCAGGGGTCTGCAGTCACCTGATGGGTCTGGTGCCGGGTTCGGTCTCCTGGACGACTTTGAAAACTTTGGTTCGGTCACTGCGACTGGCCAGAACAACGGCTACTACGCGTACATCGAAGTCGATGCGACGGTAGGTGCCGTACAGAATGTTGCCGATCACAGTGGTGGCGTTCTTAAACTGTTGACGTCGACTGACACGTCAGATGGCGATAACCACAATACGGTCCTGACGACTGGCGGAAACGTTGGAACGCTGGGAGCGATCAGTGATACGGCTGGCAGCGAAAAGCTGACGATCTTCGAGTCTCGGATCCGGCTGCCGAGTGTGACGGACGGTGACGGTTCGATCTTTGTCGGCCTCGGCGAAGAGGGACTAGCCGCGAATGCCACTCCGATCCTGGATTCGTCCGGACACGCGTTGTCTGACGACGATCTGATCGGTTTCTATATCGGTGAGGACGACAACGACGCCCTGAAGTTTGTGTACCGCAAGAACGGTGGTGCAGTGCAGACAGTGCTGACGTACGGCACAGGTCTGGCTGCTGACACCTGGTACAACGTCGGGTTTGTCTATGACCCGTCTGAACCGACCTCTCGCCGCATCACGATCTTCGTGGATAACGAGGAGCAGGGCACTTACGTGACCGGTAGCAACATTGCGGCCAGCACGTTTCCTGACGGTGAAGAACTGGCAATGGTCGCCTGCATCAAGGGTTCCGCGAACAACGATCCGCAGAACTTCCTGATGGATGGCTGGGCATTCTACCAGGAACGCTAATTTCCCGCCCTCGCTGGCTCCCCAGACGGCGAGGTTCAAGGCGTGCGGGGTTTCTTCACCCCCGCACGCTTCTTCTTACATACAGGTGAGCAATGACGTCAGGCGATCGCGAGATTATACTGAAACTCTGTGGTGGGTCTGTCTCAA
>CALJUK010000406.1 GCA_937975745.1 uncultured Planctomycetaceae bacterium
GGTCGCCCTCGCCTCCCTCGGCGTTCCCACCTTCCCTTGTGCTAGCCTTATCGTTCTTAGCCCGATTGCCGTGTTATGCGCACTGAGGCGACTTTTGTTTGGTCTTGGAGGACGCCACGTAAAGCATGTGGTTCACTGGACATGGAACGGCCTGCACTGTTTCAGTTGCCTGTTTCGAGAAGGTGAAATTCCGCCTGGGGGCTTGGAAACGAAGCGACAATTTTGTACTCTTGAGCGTGCATTGGTAGAGGATGTTATAGACATTGATCGTCTCATAGGGTTGATCCCGGGCGGGTTTGGCCCGTGAAGACGACGGTTTCGGTTCAAACGCATTTCATCCGGTCAATGCCGGCTTTCAGGATACCCTGCGAGCGCGACGATGCGAGATCGCTGGAGTTGACGCTTCAACTGCTGTTTTACAATCTCAATGGTTCAATTCTCCGCCGTCGCCGGACGCCGATGGTTGTCTGGCCTGAGCATGAAGGCGGAAGCTGATCATCCCGACTTGGACCAACGTTGATCGTTGGGGTCAACGAGGCAGGAAACCCGGCGGGGGACGCTGAGTTTCCGAGAGTGCAGCACCGATCTTGACGCCAGTCCTTCTTGCGGGAACGAATTTTGACTGTCGTGGAATTCTGGCTGGGTTCCACAAATGAGTGGTCGACCAGGTCTGCATCACTCCTGTGTGATGGGCTTGCGTGCCAGGTATGGCGCGTCTCACCAAGATCGATGACTGGCTTCTGAGGAGGTCGCATGGGGCAATCCCATGTGAGACAGACGGGAGTGTGGGGGGACGGGACTTCCCCCGGTAACGATGACGCAGTGGGTCTGGCAAGGGAGTTGCTTTTAGCGAATTGCGATTTGTGACGTGTGTTGCGTGCGCTGACGACCGCTTCGGTTTCAGGTTTTCTATTCCGGATGACCGAAGGCCGTCGGGCAGCGTGGGCAAGTGGTAGGACACGATATGGATTCAATCCTACGCGGCTACGCGGTCAACGACCCGACGTGGTTCTACCTGTCGACGATCTTGATCGTGGCAGTCTTTTTCCGCTTCAGTCGGTTGTGGTCGGTTCGCAATATCGACTTATTGATTCTGCTGGGGCTCTCTCCTGGGTTGCTCATTCTCAAGGAGCACCCGGATGCCGGCTATTTGTGGCTGTTTGTGGCCAGCGGCATCGTGCTCATCCGCTTGATTGCCGACGCATCCATCCATCGTCGGCCCCGGTTCGAACCCAATTTGAACAGCCCCGGACTGGCGTTTCTCTGCTTTTGCGTGTTCGTGTTCCTGATGACGAAAGTCGCCACGGAGCCCCCGCCAGCCTCGGCTGTGGATTCGGTCCGGGGGGCAGACAGTCTGCTGAACCTGCAGGACGATGCGCCGACCGCTGCGAGCGGACCGGTTCGATCGGGACCTGCTACTCGACTGTTGACGGCGCCGATTGTCCCCTTCTCCAACGCTGTCGCCGCCGGGAACGGGCTGAAGCCCACTGAGCCGCAGGGGGTGGAACTGGTTGCCGCCCGCTTGATGGCCGTTCTGTGGCACGCCGCTGTTGTGCTTGGCTTGTTTCTGCTGGCGAAACTCCATTTCGAGGACTCCCACCTTGGTCTGGCGATGGCGTCGTTGTATCTGTTGCTTCCTTGCACCGCATTTGATGTGGGCGAGGCCGTGCACGTGTTGCCGGCGGCATTGCTCGTGTGGGCATTCGTCGCAGTCAACCGGCCGATCATTGCTGGCTCGCTGTTGGGGCTAGCCTGCGGAACAATCTTCTTCCCGATCTTTCTGCTTCCCCTTTGGGCTGCGTACTACGGTCGCCGCCGTGCTCTGCAATGTGGTGCGGCTCTGGTGACAGTGGGAGCCCTCCTGCTGGGGAGTCTGGTGCTCACGTCAGCCGACACCTATTCGTTCACGCAACAGACGATTGGCAGCATCGATTGGGGCGTCTTGAAGTTCCAGGGGACGGAGGCGGTCGGCTTCTGGAGCCAGTACAATCCGGCGTATCGGCTGCCGGTGTTTGCCGCATTTGTCGTCATGCTGGTTGCGCTCACAATCTGGCCGTTCCAGAAGAGTCTGGAGCATCTCCTGGCACACTCCTGTGCCGTGATCGTGATGATCCAGTTCTGGTATCCGCAGCATGGGGGAGCCTTCATCTTGTGGTACCTGCCGCTGCTGCTGGCCGTCGTCTTCCGCCCACAACTGGCTGGCCGACGCAACCGAGAGTCGGAGGCCGCCGGCAGTGCGTCGCAGGTCACAGCGTACGTCCGGTCTCGGCCGCAC
>CALJUK010000407.1 GCA_937975745.1 uncultured Planctomycetaceae bacterium
CGTGCAGCAGACAATTGTCGCCGAGTTGTCCAGCAACATCTGCAGGCGGGCTTCACTACTCATCCCGCCGCCGGGAATACATAAGTTTCCCAGACGATTGGCGCCTTCGAAACCGGCCCAAAACCCGATGAATGGACCAAACGAAAACGGGAAGAACAGTCGATCCGACTCGCGTAATCCGATGGAGGCGAAAATCTGTCGCCAGCATTCCATGAACCAGTCCCAACTGGCCGGCGTGTCGAGCCAGCGCATCGGCCTTCCCGTTGTCCCGGATGTCTGATGCAGGCGGCTGTAGCGTGTCAGCTCGTAGGTCAGATTCGTCCCGTAGGGGGGTGACTCGGCTTGATCGGCAACCAACTCGGCTTTGGTGACGAAAGGAATAGCCCGGAACGCCTCCCAGTCGTTGATTCCCACCGGATCGACGCCGGCGGCCTCAAATCGCCGCGTCCAGAACGGATTGCGACCAGCAATTTCTGCCGCCATCGTTCGAAAACGTTCCAGCTGGTACGGCTCCAGGTCACTCCGCTGCCGCGAATGGTCGGCTCGATCCCTGCTGCCGGCGATCTCCTGATTCACTGAGTCGCTCATTTTCCTCCGATCCTTATCGGCCGATTTTTGTTAGCCGGCAGTGCATCGATGACACACAAGATTGACATAACCACGATTCCCATAGCAACTTCCGTCTCTAACGAGCTTACCGTGGCCACCACAACCGCTCAAGTCGACGAAACCGTCAGGTCGATGAAGATGGTTGAAAAGCCGCTCGGCCGGAGCCTACTGGCTCCGATCAGAACCTTGCCAGCCGCGGCGATGTCCAATCCGACCGATGATCGACTACCGAGTGACTCTAACTCTGGCGTTTCGAACGCCTTAGAAGGCATGGCAACTATGGGGGGCAATGCGAATCAAAAGCAATTCCGCATCGGCTTCATGTCGACAGTGGGTGATTCGCAATCTGGATTCATTGGTGGCCTGCTGGTGACCAATCATCTGGGACGGCCGCTGGAGTTTCAGTGCACCACCCCCGTGAAACCGAACAGCTCGCAACAAATTCTCTACGGACCGACACTGGTCCCCTACATCCTGGCCGACCTGATTGGCAAAACCTTGATCGACAAGGCCACCGTGAAGCCGGAACTGGTCCTGTGCGACCAGGAAGAGATTCTCGCACTCCGAGAGTTAATCGACCTGCCGGTCGCCCTTGTCCTGTCAAACGAATCGACGGCAGCGGCCTCAAACGCCGCGGAGAATGAACGCCAGTTGGGACGTCAGCGGCTTCGCTTCCATCCGTCACACGGCGAGGACTCGCAGCAGTGGCCCAAGCAGAAAGACCTACTCCCTGCTGATGCTGACATTTGCGAGCCATTACAGCGTGTTCGCGATGCGCTGGAAGAATCGACTCGAACCGGGGCCGCACGTTGACTGAACCACACCTTCGAGCCGATCCGCCAGAAGAGTCCACAACTGGACCGAATTTCCTTCAGCGGTCGGTTGATTTTCCGCGTGCCAAGGCCGCATCGGCTGCGCAGACCAGCGTCCGAACTGCGGCAACCGAGTCTGGGGATGTTCAGTCAGTGTACGGGGCCTCCGCGATTCCGCTTCGCGATCGGGGTCTTGTTCATCCAGACGGGACCTCTCTGTCGACGCCGTCCGCGGAAGATTTGCTGCCTCGTCCGGACTGTCGGCCGTTCGATCTGGACTTGCCAGTCGACCAGTTCGTGACCGGACTGAACGGTGCCATCCGCCGATTTCCGGCAATCGACTGTCACACGACCGAACTGCTGGGGCGGTTGCAGTTTGTCCCCCCCTGGAAACCTCGCTGGCACAAGCCGCAGACGTTCAAGCTGACATTCCCTGACGGGATGGAATTCGTTCCCCCCAAGCAGAAAGATGACCGCGAGTTGACAACCATCCGGCCACCTCAGCCGGAGAACGACCAGGACGAACAAGGGCGTCCGATCCGTCGCACGACACGGATTCGGCCTCCCAGTGATGCGTTGACGCTGGAAGACCGCCTGTTCTACCTGCTGCAACCACCGTTGGAATCGTGGTTGGCGGGCCAGGAATTGATCATGCCGTTCGAGCCATTTCCCTACCAGTACGAGGGAATCGCCTGGTTGTTCGCGCATCGGTCGGCCCTGTTGGCGGATGAGATGGGCCTTGGGAAGACCATGCAGACGATCACAGCCATCCGACTGCTCCTGCGGAGCGGTCAGGTGCGCAGCATTCTGCTGATCTGCCCCAAGCCACTCATCCCCAACTGGCAGCGCGAATTTAAGGTCTGGGCGGAAGAACTGCCCGTCACCACCATCGAAGGTGACTCTGCCCGCCGCAAGATGTTGTGGACGATGCCCGGCATTCCCATTCGAATGGCCAACTACGAGTTGCTCGTCCGGGACTTCGAACAGATGCCCGAGGACGAGCATCCGCAATTCGATCTGCTCGTTCTCGACGAAGCCCAACGAATCAAGAACCGCGAGTCACGTACGGCCGAGACGGCCCGAGGTATCAATCGCAAGCGGAGTTGGGCGTTGACCGGCACACCCATCGAAAACCGGCCGGAAGAACTCACCTCGCTGTTCGAATTCATGGAAGTCGTGCCGCCGCGGGCGACGCCCGACATTCGACAATTACAACGTCTGGCCAGCGACTCCATCCTCCGCCGGACCAAAGACCTGGTGATGACCGATCTGCCGCCGCGGCTCGATCGCGACGCGCATCTGGAGCTCAATCCGGCACAGGAACTGGCCTACAACGCTGCCGAGAAAGACGGCGTCGTGCAACTGAACGAGATGGGCGACTCGATTTCCATCCAGCACGTCTTTGAACTCGTCCTCCGGCTGAAGCAGATTACGAATTACGATCCGTTGACTGGCGAATCCGCCAAGATGGATCGTCTACAGGCCGACATGGAAGAGATTGCGGCCAGCGGCGGCAAAGCCATCCTGTTCAGTCAATGGACTCGCACAATTGACTGGATCAAAGATCAACTCGACCCGGCGATGGGCGCTCTGGTGTACCACGGAGGTGTCCCGACCAAACGACGCGAGCCAATTCTGAAGCAGTTCAAGGAAGATCCGAACGCCCATCTACTGCTGATGAGTTACGGCACGGGAGCCGTCGGACTGAATCTGCAATTCGCCGGCTATGTCTTTCTGTTCGACCGCTGGTGGAACCCGGCGGTCGAAGACCAGGCCATCAATCGGGCGCACCGCATCGGCCAGAAAAGTCCGGTCATCGTTACGAAGTTCATCTGTAAGAACACCATTGAAGAACGAATCGATCTGGTGTTGCAGCAGAAGCGCGAACTGTTTGAAGCCGTTCTGGGAACGGGCGAATCAACGAATCAATCGCTGAGTCTGAACGCGTCAGAGATCTTCGGACTGTTCGACCTGAAGGCGCGACACGGGGGTGGCGTGCGCAAGATTGGGCCGGAAAACAAGTCCTGATCATTGTGGTGTGCGAAGGACACGTGTTCCCGGCGGTTCGACAAGCGGTCTGAAGTCGGCCGGGGGCAACTCCAACCGGTCAGCCAGCGCGGTCGGAATAAACAGGGCTCCTCCAGGCTCGGCGTAGACCACCCGCCAGTCCGGCTGAATGGCAAGCCCCCGAATCTCTGCCCGTGCCGAACGACT
>CALJUK010000408.1 GCA_937975745.1 uncultured Planctomycetaceae bacterium
GGCCGATCAGCACGGCGATTTGTGTTTCGTGCGCGTTTACTCCGGCAAGCTGGAAGGGGGCACGCGAGTCCTGAATGCGCGGATTGGTAAGAAAGAGCTGGTCAGTCAGCTCTGGCGGGTGCAGGCCGATTCGCGGGAGAAGGTCGAAACAGACGTCGTTTTCGCGGGTGACATTATTGGTGTCATCGGTCCGAAGGAGGCGGCCACCGGGGATACGTTGTGCGCCCTGCAGAAGCCGATCCTGCTGGAGACGATCACGTTTCCCGAGACTGTGATTTCAATGGCAGTCGAACCGGAGTCCTCAGCTGACCGTAAGAAGCTGGAAGAAACTCTGAGGCGGTTGGAGCGTCAGGATCCCACATTTCACGCCCGCGTCAGTGAAGAGACCGGCCAGACGATTATCAGCGGCATGGGCGAACTTCATTTGGAAGTGCTTCGCGATCGTCTGCTGCGAGATTTCGGCCTGAACGTGCGGGTCCACAAGCCGCGCGTCAGCTATCGAGAAACAATTCGCAAAGCGGTCGATGCGGAGGGTGTCTTCAACCGCAAGTCAGGGGATCAGGTTCAGTATGCTGGGGTGAAGGTTCACGTGGAGCCGTTCCAGGGTGACGAGCCGGTTGTCGTTGTCAGCCGAGTCAAGCCAGGTGTTCTTCCCAAGCAATTGGTTTCGATTGTCCCTCAGGCCGTTCTGGACGAGTCGCGGGGCGGTGGTTCGGTTGGTTACCCACTGATGAACGTCAAGTTCACGATTACCGACGTCGATTTCCGGGAGGGCGAGACGACGGATGTGGCCCTGCAGGCGGCGGCCGTGGACGCGGTTCGCAACGCTTTGGACAAAGCCGGGGCTGTCCTGCTCGAGCCGATCATGAAACTCGAAGTTGTCTGCCCGGACGAATTCCGGGGGAATATTCAGGGAGATCTCAACTCCCGCCGGGCGATGATTGTGAATACTTTTCCACGGGGCAATTTGACCGTGATGGAGGCGGAGGCCCCGTTGTCGCAAATGTTTGGCTATTCCACCCAGGTTCGCAGCCTTTCTCAGGGCCGGGCGTCCTACTCGATGGCGCCGCTGAAGTACGACGAGGCTCCACCGGGTGTCCTCGAGGCGATGATGGGTTAGCGGCCCGTTGCCTCGCTGCAGCCCGGCAGTGGGGGAAATCGCAGGAAAACTTCATTGTATTGGTGGGGCATTAGGCCCCTGGGAGGTGGCTTGGGACCTGTCGAGTTGGCAACTGACTCCCCCCCTGAAAAGCCTTTGGGGACCGGTCACGTGGCCGTTCGGGAAGAAATCTCTTCGAGAATTCGGCAAACCGAGACCCGCAAGACTTGAGAATCGGTCCCCGGTTTGGGATATTGTCGGACCGTTTTTGGCAAAAACCTCTGAGTTGAAAACTTCGCTGTTCCGGTTCGTTGACAGAACTCCGGAGCACAATTACCATTGCGAGCTTCCACCACATCAGTGGAGTGGAACTCAAAAATGGATGCGAAACCTTTGTGAAGGGATAGTGAGTGGCCGTGGCAACGCAAGAACGCATTCGAATCCGAATGGAAGCCTACGATCATTCCGTCCTCGATCAGTCGGCTTCTGATATTGTGGATACGGCAAAGCGGACAGGTGCGATTGTGCATGGTCCGATTCCGCTTCCGACTCGAATTGAGCGATATACCGTGCTGCGGAGTCCGCACATCGATAAGAAGTCGCGTGAGCAGTTCGAGATTCGGACGCATAAGAGAGTGATCGACATCGTTCAGCCGACCGGTAAGACGATCGACGCGCTGAATAAGCTGTCTCTTCCGGCAGGTGTCGATATCAAGATCAAGGCGACGGCCGGTTAGGTTTACGCCAGTCGGGTTGTTGTCTGTGCTCTGTCGCCTGCCTCGTTGTTCGGCCGGTTGGTCGGGCGAATGAAGGCAGTGGAAAAGACATACGCAGTTTGTATGCCGCTTTGCTGGTGTACCTGCCCTCTGTAAGATTCTGGCGGCTCTCGCTGCTGTGTTGTAATTCTGTTTCTAAATCGCTGTCGCTGAAGTCGACACGGTTTGGGGGCTCGTGGTTCAGTCGGATTAAGGGTTGATTCATGGCAGTCGGACTGCTTGGCCGCAAAATTGGCATGACACAGGTCTATGATGATGCGGGTCTGCTTGTCCCGGTCACTGTGGTCGAGGCGGGGCCGTGTGTCGTGCTGCAGGTTCGGACTCCGGATCGCGATGGTTATTCGGCCGTTCAGATTGGCTTTGATGACAAGCCGCGTGCTCGTTGTTCTCGCAGTGAGCGGGGGCATGTGGTGGCGTTGTCGAGTAAGCGGCAGAAGGGTTTTGTCGAGGCGGGTGTCGACGTGCTTCCCAAGGCCGGCTGTGAGCCAAAGCGGTTTATTCGTGAGTTCCGTACCGATGGGGAAGATGTTTCTCTGGAGGTCGGGCAGTCGCTGGATGTTGAGGGTGTGTTTGGCGATGTTCCCTTTGTGGACGTTATTGGTACGTCAAAGGGTCGCGGCTTTTCTGGCGTCATGCGTCGCCACAACTTCAGCGGCCAGCGTGCCAGTCACGGTGTGAAGCGGGTGCATCGACACGGTGGTTCCATTGGAATGAGTGCTGATCCGTCGCGTGTTCTTAAGGGGACGCGGATGGGTGGGCAGTACGGTGCCTCTCAGGTGACGATCCGTCATTTGAAGGTTGTCCGGACCGATCTCGAAAACAAAATACTGAGACTGAACGGAGCGGTCCAGGGG
>CALJUK010000409.1 GCA_937975745.1 uncultured Planctomycetaceae bacterium
CGGGACGAATGGGGCGACATGGGCTGCGGTGATGGATTAATCTTGGCTGACCTACGACTCAATCTCATCCATCACGCCCCAATGGCACACGCACTGAGTCGTTGGCGGAGAACTCCATCTCCCGATCGCAGCACTTTGGCGGCGACGCCTCTGGACTCTGCCTCTCCACGCGTCCGCATGATTGGCAGCAGTAGATTGCAACGGCCTCGAGTTCATCGATCGGTGCGGGGGCTGGAGAATGCAGCCGCTGGACGATTGCGCTGGTAAGTTCTTGCGTCAGCTCGCGGATGCTGATCACCGGTTGTTTCAAGCCAGATTCGTGGTCGCCCCGGCACGGGTTTACCGCCAGGTATTCGACTTCGTCAGCCCGAAGATTGATGACCCAATGCAACAACGCCTCCGATTCCAGTTCAGCAACTGTGTCCGTGTCGCTCCACTGAGCTTCTTCGATGTACTTCTCCGCGGCCATCCTCGTCGTGAAGACGGCGGCCGATTCTTCGCTTTCTTCGCTGTCGCGGACGCCGGCCGCGAAGATCGGGCTGCTCAACTCTGACTTTTCGCGATCGGCAATCACATACACCGGCATTGCGTACAACTCCCTCCTGTCGATGTCAGTCACAAGGGGCGGCCCAATCGAGATTGAATCAGCGTCGCTCAGTCCTCCGCCGCCACCTTGAGTTTGGACAGTCTTGCATTGGCCTCCGCCAACTCGGTACGAACCGCCTCCAGTTCCAGACGAAGTTGCTTCACCTCTTCGGTCAAGCGTTCCTGTTCCAGAACGACGTCCCGGTCGTACAGGGCGAATTCCGAACCGAGTCCAAGATCGTAACAGCGTTGTCGTTGTCGCTCGAAACCTTCCCGTTCGCCCTCCAGATACTGCGGCTCATCGTCGAAAGCGAGCGTCCAGCGTTCAGGTTCCAGGGTCACAATTTCCTCAAGATCGTTGCGCCGGATTGTCAGTTCGAACGACTCACCAGCCTTGTGAGTGGCGATGGCGGCAACGAATGCGTCAGTCCCGTCAAGTTCCAAACCGTCGACTGCAATCAGCCGATCGCCGGGCAGGATTCCGGCATGATTCGCTGGGCTACCTTCCCACACGGCGAGGACGAGCGGATCATCGTCGCCGCGGATGCGAACTCCGATTCCTGCAGGCTGGCCGTACTTCGGGACCGGGACGGGGACGGTTTCGACGTCAGCGACTTCATTCACGTAGACCAGTGCCCGCTCGCGCCCATCACGGAGGACGATGACTGTCGCCGGCGTTCCGTGCAGCGTCGTGAGGTAAGTCTCAACCTCCTCTGCCGCTGCGAACGGTTGATCGTCGACGAGGATCAGCGTGTCACCCGGCTGAATTCGAGCACGGTCCGCCGGCGAACCGGGCGCAACTTCGCGCACGATCAATTTCGATGGTTGCTCTGCATCGAAATGGATGCCCGAGCGGTAATCGATAGGGCGAATCTCATCGGAACTGGCGGGGTCGTCCTGTGCGGGCGCCGCAGCGATCCCCATGAAGGCGAAAGCAGCGAAATTCGCCGCGATGATCGTCTTGTGTAACACGGTGGTTCTCCCAAAAACTCTGCTCCAAACGGACGCGATCTGGCGGGACGGCCGCAAAAGGACGGTGCCGCTTTCCCGCCGCTCAGCACACTCACCGTCGGCATGCGCCGAAAGGTGTTCTGTGCTTCTAGATCCGGCCCAAGAGCAGTAGGACCAAAAGGATGAGCAGAATCAGACCACCAACGCCTCCGATGTAGACGTTTTGCAGAAGCACGGCGATCAATACGACGATGACAACGAGTCCGACCAAACCGATACGCATCAGTCACTCCTGAGAGGTGGTGAAACTTGGCTGTACAGGGATCGCATCTGCTCGGCGCGATTCTGCAGGCCTACGTGGCAGTCTCTTTTTGACACAGCTCTTCCAACTGTTTGTGAGCTTCCTCTTTCGCAATGCCGTACTTGCGAGCGACCGATCCCGCGACCTGGTCGAGTTGACCTTCCGCGACGTCGAGTTCATCGTCGGTCAACTTGCCCCATTTCTCCTTGATCTTGCCCTTCAGGATCATCCAGTTGCCTTTGATTTGTTCGCTGTTCATTGTTGGCTCCGTTGTTGGCGAGTCACAAATTTCCATGTGTGGTCCACAGTTCTGGACAACACCGGGAGTCGCAGCTTCCGTGCCGGATCACGCGCTCTTCTGGTTTGGCATTTGCAACTCCACAGACGAAATGGAGTTAAGGCAAACAATTCTCAGAAGAGGGCTGCCTTATCAGCGACCATTCGAACGCCGAGCGGACTGTCAGCGGCCAGGCTGCAGGCTGAGCGGTCAGAAGGCCTGCATGATGGTGCGAAGAAACCCGACCGCCATGTCCACAAGATTGACCCGCAGCGCGAACTTCCTGAATTCAGCCAGTAGGCCCACAGCAGTTCTTTCATCGTCAGCGCGGCGCTTCAGCGACTGCCAATCGACCGGATGTTCGAGACCGGTATCGTGACAGGTATTCCTGGATGAACTCCGCTCCAAGGAACAGGATTGTCACCGCATAGAAGCACCAGAGGAGGATGGCCAGAATGGAACCGGCGACGCCGTAGGCGCTGCTGTACTTTGATCCAATCAGAAACGACGACAGGACTTGCCGTCCAATCTCCCAGAGGGAGGCAGCCAGGACTCCTCCCCGCAATGCGTCCGTCCACTGGACGGGAGCGCGCGGCAGGAATCGATAGATCAAAGTGAAGATTCCCACATTGACGCTCACGGAGATCGCCGTCTGCAGAATTGACCAGAATGCGTCCGGTATAGAGAGGATTGACTCTGTGGATTCTCGGACGCCGGACAATGCCAGCCCGGTAATCGAGACGACTGCAATCAGGGCACCGCACCCGAGTAAGAGCAGGAACGCGATGCCGCGCTCGAGCAGGAAACGCTTGACCGTTTGCCAGACTCCCGTCTTCTCCTGCTGAGGGACACTCCAGATGTGATCAAACGCCCGTTCGAACTGAACGAAGCCGGCCAGCGCCGCGATGACGACTCCGATCAAGCCCAGTGATCCGCCAACGGCCGATTTGTCCTTGACTTGATTCAAGGCTGTCTCGACGTGGCTCTGGAGAGACGGGGAGAGCTGTTCTCCGACAGCCGAGAGAATGTAATCTTCGGCGCCCTGCCCCGTTTGGGTGTAGCGCAGAAAGACGCCCACGGCCGCGATGAGAATCAGCAGCAACGGAAAGAGCGAGAGTCCCAGATAATACGCGACAGCCGCGCCCATCAGCGGCCCTTCGTCATTCTGCCACCGCGTGAGTGTACCCCTGAGGCACAACACTTGTTGTTTGAGCCAGTCGAACATTGTGCCTACCCGTTGTCTCCGCCTAACAGCGTTCCGATCGATTGAGTCCGCTGAAATCGCTCACAACCAATCTTGATCATGGCCAACATCGGAACGGCGAGCAGAGCGCCGCCCACGCCCCAAATCCAACCCCAGAAGATGAGCGCCAGCAAAACCATGATGGGATTCAACTGCATGGTGCGCCCCAGAATTGCGGGTGTTACCGCGTTGCCCTCGATGGTGGTCAGAGTCAGATAGACGAGCGGCACGAGGGCCGCGTACGCGAGGGAATCAAATGACAAGACTGCGACGAAGAACACGATGACGGCACCGACTAAAGCTCCCGCGAATGGCACGAAATTGAGCAACGCGGCCATCAGGCCCCAGAGTGCCGGATTCGGCATTCCGATCAGCCAGAGGGCAGAACCAACAAAGATTCCCAACACCCCGTTGATGAGGCTCACAGTCAGCAAGTAGTGCGAGATGCCCTTCTCGACTCGATAGACCATGGCCACCGTGTTCCGCTTGTCGCGGTTGGTGGGCAGCACGCGGACCAGATTATTCAGCAGCACGTCTCCCTGGCTCAGCAGAAAGAAGGTCATCACCAGAGAGATCACGATCGACGCCGCCAACCCCCCGGCGGAACTCAGCATGTCGAATCCGGCCGCCAGGCGGGGCTGTTGCACCTCCACTGGGACCGGTTCTTTCGTTTCCGGCTCATCGACGCCGGCGTCGATGACCGTCGAGTATTTTTCGGGTTCGGGTTCGGCTTCGGCTTCTGCCTGGTCGCCGCCACTGCCGGCAATCTCTTCGAGACGATCAGACGCCTCCTCTAGACTCTTGACCTGTTCACGGACAACCGACAATCGCTGACCGACTTCTTCCATTCGCTCCGGAAGATCGGTCGACCATTCCTGAATCGGCCCTGCAAGGAAATAGACCGATGTCAGGCTAAGCCCGAGGATGCCAACCACCAATGCCGCTGCGGAAATGGATTCAGGGACCCGCCTTCGTTTCGCAGACCTGACAACCGGCCGCAGTGTGACTGCCATCAACAAGGCGAACGCAATCGGGAGCAGAATCGCGCGACCGAAATACAGTGCAAATGAGACGGCCACACTCGCAATGACAATTTCAGCGACCGCGAATCGAGTCACTCGATTGCTGCGGCGTTCTCGGTCAGAAGGTTGATGCGACTCAGGTGGCGCAGTCGGCTGCCCGTTGCTCGCCTCCCCTCCCTCCTCGGGCCCTGCTTCGGCTTCAGCCGCCTCGGGAGCTTGATCATCATCCGAACTCGTACTCCGACTGTTCGTGCTGTCATCGGGCACGTTCCGGTGTGCGGCCGATCGATTTGTCGGAAGTCGAGGATTGGACGACATGGCGGGGTCCCCAAGGCGGTTCGACGCGTCCGCATTACCAGGGTTTCAGCTTCCAGCCGACGACGAATCCGATCCCGAAGCACCACAGCGCCGCCACATCCGGTTTTTCCCGTGCA
>CALJUK010000410.1 GCA_937975745.1 uncultured Planctomycetaceae bacterium
GCAGCAGGGCCAGCACATCCCCATCCTCAGCACTCCGTATTGATGACTTCGAATCGCCCGTTGACCGGAAGCAGATACACCCAGGCATTCGCGGCCGCATTTCCCAGTCGCAAATGCACCGTGTCAATGTCGTCGGCCGTGTCACTCTCCGCGCCCAGTGTCTCGCCCGATTGCAGCGAAATGATTCCCTGTTGGCCTGCATCGACCGCGGAGTCGGCCTTCCCCAGGAGTGCTCCCTCGAACCGTCGGCAGTAGGCCAGGCCCGGCTCGATCTCGCCCAGCACGTAAAAGCCGGCATAGTTCTTCGCCAGAGTCCACTGGTCCGACTTCGGTCCCCAGAACTGCCCGAGCGCTGCCGGACCGTCGTTCGCATCGCATGCAACCACCACAAGCGGGTCGAACGTGCAGACGCCGTACTCCCCGTCGGCAATCGGCCCGTAACCGGTCACCACCAGACCTTGCAGGAGCGAACTGGAGTGCTGCGCAAGCACCAGGACGGCTGTCCCGTCACGAAACTCGACACCGGTCACGACAGCCACCGAGTGTCCGGGTATCTCTTCGCCCGCGGCATTGCGGCAAGTAATCCAGCGGTTGTCCAACGCATCTTGAGTCATTCGCGCAGCCCCCTTGTCCGGCGTCGCAGAGCCTGTTCCCTCTGCTGTCGTTCCGCAATCGCCGGCAAACTGGTGCCTTCCCGCCGCCTGCGGCCTGCGTACGTGGCCAACGCCAGATCGTGTTCGGAATTGCGACTGGCCCGCGTGATTGTGCCCTGCGGTCCAATCGACCAGCTCACTTGCTGAATGGCGCCATCAAGCGAAATGAGCACCAGACCCGCATACGCCAGGTCGACCGCTTCGGGATCCTGGAAACCCAATTCGTATGCGTCGAGATAACGATCCGCTTCCTGTTGCACGGCCACCAGATTGTCTTCCAGACTCGTCACCTGCGAGACGTTTTGAGTGTCATAGACCGCTCGAATGACCCGCACGAGGTCGCCCCGCAGCAAGACCAAAGGCCCGGTTCCCAGACTGCCGTACGTTCGCTCCCGCTGATCCCGCAATGCCAATCGTTCATCGGGATGCCTGATCGGATAGGCACACACCAGCGACAGCGTCGGCGGCGCGGTCAGCCGTGTCCCCTCGGTCGTTGTCTCGATGGCGAAGACCGGCCGGCTGAACTCGACGATTCCCTGGTCGAGATCCAGCGTGAAGCGAACCGGCACGCGGGTTCCCTCGGGCGTGTTCTCGTATTGCTCGCCGCCGTTCCAGAAGACACCTTCCACCCACGGAGCAATCGCGACCGGGACACCGTCGCTGCCCGTTTCAGTCTGAGTGAGCGTTTTATACAGCGGCAGAAGTTGCCAACGCTGCGAGATGCTCACACCTCCGTCAAATCCCCACGGTGCAAACGTCTCGGGGTCATGCGCCTGACCGACGATTCGAAACTTCCGGAAGACCGACTTCTTCGCCAGTTGCCGCTCTTCCTGGTCGGCGATGGATTCGAACCCATCGGGATGCATGCGTGGCCACGGTGCTTCGCTTCCCATCGCCCGCGGTCCATACCACAGACTCTCGATACCC
>CALJUK010000411.1 GCA_937975745.1 uncultured Planctomycetaceae bacterium
CCTGCTGACCACTTGAACAACCGCTCAACAGCGCCGCCTGAAAATTCAATAGAGTTTGCGACCGGCTCGCGGGTTATTGTCAGAAGTTGTGGCGTGAGAGATTTGGGAAAGGTGGCGTATCCTGCTGAGGGAAATCATTCTTCAGCCGCCCACGATGGGCACCAGGATACGCCATGAGTAACGCTACGAGAGTTGTGGATCAGACGCCAGTCAGCAATTCAGAAAGCGGGATGCCTGATCCGGAAGTGGTGAAGTTTCGAGCGAACTTCGAGAACCGCAGTCCTCTGGATGAGCTGATTCGTGAGGGAGCCCGTCGGATGCTGCAGGCGGCGATTGATGCCGAAGTCGATGACTTTCTGGCCGAGCATTCAGGTCGCCGGGATGAGCAGGGACGCCGCCTGGTTGTCCGCAATGGATCGCTTCCCGAGCGAGAGATTCTGACCGGAGCCGGCAAAGTTCCGGTGCGTCAGCCGCGTGTTCGTGACAGGTCTTCAGGAGACGATCGTGTCTGGTTTTCGCCGCAGGTGTTGCCGCCGTATCTGAAACGAACGGACTCGATCGAAGAACTGATCCCGTGGCTGTACCTGAAAGGAATTTCGACAGGAGACTTCTCGGAAGCTCTGCAGGCTCTTGTGGGAGAGCGGGCCAAAGGGCTCAGTGCCAACGTCGTCGTGCGATTGAAAGAACAATGGTCTGATGAATACGAGGCGTGGTCGAAACGTGATCTCTCGCAGAAGCACTACGTCTACATCTGGGCCGATGGCATTCATGTCAACGTCCGACTGGAAGACGATGCCAATAAAAAACAGTGCATTCTTGTGCTGATCGGTGCGACAGCCGACGGTCGCAAAGAATTGATTGCGATTCTCGACGGCTATCGTGAAAGCGAACAGAGCTGGAGCGAACTGCTGGTCGGCCTGAAGCATCGCGGCCTGACGATGACTCCGAAAGTGGCGGTTGCTGATGGAGCACTCGGCTTCTGGGCCGCCGCCCGCAAAGTCTTTCCCGAGATGCGTGAACAACGCTGCTGGGTTCACAAGACGGCCAACGTGCTCAACAACCTGCCGAAGAGTGTTCAGCCCAAAGCCAAGTCGGACATCCACGACATCTGGCAGGCCGAAACTCGTGAAGCGGCGAACAAAGCCTTCGACCACTTCGTGGAAAAGTACAAAGCGAAGTATCCCAAAGCCTGTGAGTGCCTGCGCAAAGACCGGGACGCCCTGCTGACGTTCTACGACTTCCCGGCTGAACACTGGGCTCACCTGCGAACCACGAATCCGATCGAATCGACGTTCGCCACCATCCGTCTCAGACACCGCCGCACCAAAGGCAGCGGCACACGCCGCACGAGCCTCGCCATGATGTTCAAGCTCGCCGCATCCGCCTCAAAGAAATGGAGAAGACTTCGAGGCTACGAACAGATCCCCCTGGTCATCCAGGGAAAACAATTCGTCGACGGAACCCTCCAGGAAAACGCCGCCTGACTCAACCTCAGGCCACAACATTTGACAGTTGCTCTTTTGAACCGAAAGTACCTCAACTCAGGTGTTCCATAGAACTCCATTTGTTTGTTTTGTTGT
>CALJUK010000412.1 GCA_937975745.1 uncultured Planctomycetaceae bacterium
ATCCTCAATCTCGCTCGTTCATTTCTCTGTTATGGTTCTTGTCTCAATTCAGTCTTACGTCTTTATCGTCCTCGGCAACTTCGAACTCATCAAGAAGTTCACAATCCGAGCCCATCGGTTCTCGAAGTCAGCCGTCGAAAAGATCGAAAAGTCTGGCAGCAGTCTGGAAGTCATCGGAGGGGGTTAGTCGCCGACGATTCTGACGGACCTTGGCCGGGTGCGAATTCCGGTTCGAATGTCGTCAGACTGCCCAATTGCGGGATTCTCGGAACGAAACGCTCGCGGGCAGAGGGTCTCGTGGAGTCTGGCGGGCCAATTCAATCGCCTCCGTAAGTTGTCGCGGACATCGTGTAAGGAACGAAACGGTTCGGTCCGGCGGCACTTCTTACCCGGATGTTGCTTGACCGAATGATTCCGTTCGGTTAGATCGGCATCTGAGGTTGCTTCCCGTCGGATGCCGGCGAGGAACGCGACAGAGTTTCGATTCCACCGTAGACGGAAGTCTGGCTCGTTCGATTTCGCGGTCTACTCCTGCTGGTAAGGATGGGTCTGGGATGCTCGGCAAGATCATCACGCTGTTTAAGATCCCCGAACTACGGCAAAAGATTTTGCTGACGTTCGCACTTCTGGCTGTCTATCGGCTGGGCTTTTGGGTTCCGCTGCCGTTTATTGACCAGGAACTGCTTTCTCAGCAGATCAGCCAACTCGGCCAAACCGAGGGTGGGATCGGCCAGGTGATGCAGATCGTAGCGTTGTTTTCGGCGTCCAACGTCGGCAACAGCACGATTTTCGGCCTGGGGATTATGCCCTACATCTCGGCTTCCATTATTTTTCAATTGATGGGGAGCGTGTACCCACCGCTGGAACGCCTCCAAAAGGAGGGGGAAGCGGGTCGGCGGAAGATCAACGAATACACCCGTTACGCCACAGTCTTCATCTGTCTGGGGCAAAGCTACTTCTGGATTCGTGCCCTCTCCGGCGGCCTCGGCAGCGGCGGGGGACTGATTATGCCAGAGTATGACACCTTCTATTTCCATCTGGTCGGTACGATCACGATGACGGCAGGCACGATCCTGCTGATGTGGATCGGCGAACAGATCGATGCTTACGGGATTGGGAACGGGATCAGCCTGTTGATCATGGCGGGTATTCTGGCCCGGATGCCCGAAGCGGGCTGGAGTCTGTTGCAACCGGCCATCGAGCAGGGTGTCCGTGTCGGAACCAATACCGGCGTCGAGCGTCTTCTGACGCTGGCCATCTTGTTCATCTTCGTGGTGGTCTGGGTCATTCTGATCACGCAGGGGCAACGGCGGATTCCGATTCAATCGGCCAAGCATGTCCGCGGTCGTCGAGTGGCCGGCGGACAACGCCAGTCGCTTCCGTTGCGAGTCAACCAGGCCGGCGTGATGCCGATCATTTTCGCCTCCAGCCTGTTGATGTTCCCCTACTTCTTCTTTCATCAGCTCAGCATGATGTTCGGTCAATCGTCCATCCTCGGGGCGTTGGATGCGGCCTTTGCACCTTCCGGTCGGGGATACGTCTACAACGTCTCGTATGTCGCGTTGATTTACTTCTTCTGTTATTTCTGGACGGCGATTACGTTTAACCCGAAGGATATGGCCGAAAATTTGAAAGACTACGGCAGCTTTATCCCTGGTTACCGGCCGGGAAGCAGAACGGCTGCTTACCTCGAGCAGGTGATGGTCCGCATTACCTATGTCGGTGCGGCCTTCCTGGCGTTGGTCGCCGTCATTCCGACGATCATCGCGACATCGCTCGATATCAACTTCCTGGTGGCAAGCTTCTACGGCGGGACCGGCCTGCTGATTGTCGTCTCGGTTGCGCTTGACCTTGTCCAGAAGATCGACAGCCACCTTGTGATGCGGAACTATCCGGGGCTATTGGATTCCGAAAGCTAGCTTGGCTGCGGAAGGGATTTCGCGTTGATCATTTTGAAGGATCGCCGAGAAATTACCTTGATGCAGCGCGCCGGGCAAATTGTGGCCGAAGCGCATCAAGTTGCCCGAAAGATGATTCGCCCGGGTGTCTCGACGAAAGAGATTGACGCGGCCGTTGAAGAGCTGTTTGCGCGACGGCACGCCGTTCCGCTGTTCAAAGGTGTCCCGGGACGAGTGCCGTTTCCCGCCGTCACGTGCATTTCAGTCAATGATGAGGTGGTGCACGGGATCCCTGGCGATCGTGTTCTGCAAGAAGGGGACATCGTCAGCCTGGATACCGGTTGCCGTCTGGGCGGATGGTGTGGCGATGCGGCCTGGACCTATCCGGTCGGAGAGGTCGATGACGAGAAACAGCGGCTGATGGCCTCTGGGCAGCGAGTCTTAGAACTCGCGATCCGCGAGCTCGGCCGATGCAAGACGTGGTCGCAAGTGGCCGGCCAAATGGTTGCCGCCGTGGCTGAAGATGGTTTTAGCATGGTGGAAGACCTGGTCGGTCACGGCATCGGACGGGACATGCACGAAGATCCGCAGGTCCCCAATTATGTCAGTCGGGGTCTGCGACGATTTGATTTTGAGATTCAACCCGGCCTGGTCGTGGCGATTGAGCCAATGGTCAACGCAGGGGGAAAACAGGTACGATTGCTGGCGGACCACTGGACGATTGCTGCGGTCGACGGTCGGCCGAGTGTTCATTTCGAGCACACCGTCGCCGTCACAGAGAGTGGCCCGCAGATTCTCACGGAGGGAGTGGGGGCGGAATAGTCGCATGGGGCGGCCCGATTCGCTCTGTGAAAGGCCCGCAGAGGGTTGAACAGACGGAATTCGGTGGAAAGCTGGCCCGTTCGCTTGAGACTCTGCGGAGTTCGTGCTTATAATCACCGAATTCCAGTGATCTGGAAGTTCATTGTCGTTGCATAGTGCGCAATCGACGCAGGGAGTTGGTGTTTTTGCCATTCCCGAGAAGGCGAAATCCCCGCACCCTGGTCGCGGGAAGCACTGCTGGAACGATCGCCGACGCTGTGGGAGTCAATGGCGTACGATTCAACGGAGTGCGGAAGAATTCGGATCTCTACCAAGGCGGTTTGGCAGCGATCATCTGGACTTACGGCCGACTGAATTGGATTGCGTGCAGTCTGGTCGATTTGAATCGCCTTCGCAGTGAAGCCCGCCAGTCAGGTTTTTTCTGCGGTCGATTCAAAATGAATTCAAAAAGCGGTTCTGGCGGCCGGACGCGGTGGTTCGGGTCCGCTGGCTAACTCAAGCAACGAATGGCACGGTCGAACGGGCGAATCCTCGGCCGACTGCATTATTGATGGAAAACGGCAATGAAGGTGCGAGCAAGCGTCCGGCGAATCTGTGAGGCCTGCAAGGTTGTGCGGCGCAAAGGGAAGGTGTTTGTTATCTGCAGCGCCAATCCTCGCCACAAGCAGCGGCAGGGCTAATTGGCCTTCTGGGGGGCGTCCTCGGGTTGTCAGAAGTTCTGTTGTCGCGGTGGCTGGCCAGTTGGTGTCGGCCACGCTCGGTTGGAACGCCGTGGTTGTGGTTGCAAGCCAGTCTGGAGGCTGTCGAGAGTCCGATCAGTCGCATCAGAAAAGAGACTGTTACCGGACAGGTATCGTTCGGACAAAATGATGGCCCGGCCAGGTGCTGGCGCGGCAAAACAGTAAAAGGGTTTCAAGTTCATGCCACGTATTCAGGGTGTCGACATTCCGAACGATAAGCCAACGTACATTTCGTTGACCTATCTGTACGGGATTGGAAGGACTCGGGCCATCGAGATTTGTCACAAGCTGGAGTTGGATGCCCAGCGGAAGGCAAAAGATCTTACAGATGACGAGATCGCTCGCATTTCGCTGCTGCTAGACAAGGATTATGCCGTCGAAGGAGCTCTCCGTCGGCAGTTTCAGCAGGACCTGGCCCGACTGCGCGAAATTAACTGCTATCGGGGTTACCGGCATCGCCGCGGCTTACCCGTTCGCGGGCAGCGGACGCGGACCAATGCCCGGAGCCGTAAAGGGTCCAAGAAGACTGTGGCGGGCAAGAAGGGCGTGAAGGATATGCGGCACTAACGCCTGGGCCGGCCTTGAGATTGCGTTGGGGAGCTTGAAGTCGAAGAAGTTGTTGAAGTCGAAGAGAACGTGGCCCATTGGCTGGTGACTTTCGGTTTTGCGACCTGCGACCAAACAACGGGTGCGAAATGATGTGGCTGTGTCGGCCGTTGTTGACATGGCGTTTGTCGACATGGCGTTTGTCGACATAGTGACGGGCGAACGATCGGGACGCACGCCAGAACTTACCGTTGCCGGGGGACAGACCGCGGCAAGATGGCCAATACGAGTGGAATTATTCCAACAGAAGGCCCCGTTGACGGGCTGGACGACATTGCGCCACAGGAGTCGATTGGGTGGCAAAG
>CALJUK010000413.1 GCA_937975745.1 uncultured Planctomycetaceae bacterium
CGTTGGCAACGCAGCTGGCGGCACAGACATCGCGCGGGGCGGCCGCGAGGGTTCTGGAAACGGGCGAGCACCCTGGTGTATTAAAGGATGCCGTCACCATCCCCGGTGGAACAACCATTGCGGGTCTGCATGCACTCGAACGAGGCGGATTGCGGGCAACACTAATGAACGCGGTCGAAGCGGCCACCGGGCGATCGAAAGAACTTGGTTCTTCGACATAACCCCGACAATCTGCAGTCCAAGGCCCGGCAGAACCGACAGGAACGTCAGTGGCCGGTTCCAACTGGACAGACAAATCTCAGTCGCGCTTTGACTGTCACCGACTGCGTCCTAAAGTTGCAACGCGTCGAGTTGACTCGTATCGGGCCAACTCTCGGGGTTCTCGTTGGTCCGATTCTCCTCAATTCCCGGGGGGCAGCCGAATCGAATCTGCCACGGGCCGGCAAACAATTCGACGGTTTTCCCCAATTGTTCTCCCAGCAAACAGGCCACCGGAGACGGCACGGTCGATGACTGATGCTCCGGTCCGACGAATGTCCAGTCCGATGTCAACAGGCGAACTCTTGTCTGACGCCTTGATTCCGACAGAGATGTCGATGCAATATCGACATCCGATGGACTCGTCGCGCGTCTTGATCGGCCTGATGCAGCTTTCGCGGCAAGCGGAAGAGGCGATCCAGGAAGATCAACAAGACGAGATGCTCGATGGGCTGATCTCGCGGACGGTTTTGCGGCGGTTACTGACAGCATTGCACTTCCGCGACGTGACCACGGTACGTCATTCTCGGCGTGTGGCCCGCCTGTCGATGGGGATGGCCGAGTATCTGGGCTGGGAAACGCGTGATCTGCGAATGCTGGAGATCGCCGCCCTGCTGCACGACATCGGCAAGATCGGCGTGCCGGACAATATTCTGTTCAAACCGGGCAAGCTCAGTCCGAATGAACTCGAGTTGATGGCCTTACATCACAATATCGCCATCGACGTGCTGCAGGCCTGCCGGGTCGACAAGGGAATTCTGGAAATTGTCGGCCAGTCAAATACGCGCACAACCGCGTCGACAGCCGGCCGCCGCGAGACTGCCAACCTGCACCAGGGGGCACGCATTCTGGCCGTCGCGGATGCCTACGATTCGCTGAGCAACGACCAGGTCTACCGGTCGGCCTTACCTCATGACGAGATCATGCGGATTCTGATGGATTCAGCGGGAAGCCGATTCGATGGCAACATTGTCTGCGCGCTGTCGCGTTGGATTGAAAGCGAAGGACTCCCGCAACCCAAACAGACGCGGGAAGCGATCTCGGCCGAGCAGCTGCGCGGTCCGGTCCACACACAGGACGCGCTGGAAGCCAACTCGATCTGTCACATCTTCAGCTACCTGTATGTGCTGGAAAGCCTGTACGACGGATTTCACCTGGTCGATTCAGACTTGCGTTTCACGGCGTGGAGCCCGGGTGCCGAACGGCTGCTGGGTTACTCGCCGCAAGAGATGCTTTACAGTCCGGGGTCGTGCTAGGCTGTGGAATACGCCTCGCGCTACGACGAGCCGCTGCCCGAACGTCAGTGCCCGATTCACCAGGTCCTGCAGACGAGCAAACCACTCTCGATGGAGCTGAAAGTCCGCCACCGGGACTCGCATCAATTTTCCGAGGGGAAGTGGGTGACGGTGGAAGTGCAGGCGGTCCCCCTGCTGGATGAAAAGGGCCAACTGCAGGGTGTGGCGGAAATCTTCCGGGACATCGAACGGACGGGCCACCATACACACGAATACCGCGAATTGAAGCTGGCAGCCAGCCGCGACGCCTTGACGTCGGTCGCCAACCGAGGCGAGTTGGAAACTCAGTTGGCCATCATGTTGAAGGACTTCGCCGATCGGTCGGCCCCAGACCCATTTAGTGTGATCTTCCTCGATGTGGACCACTTCAAGTCGATCAACGACACATTCGGCCATACGGCCGGCGACCAGGTTCTGGTGGATGTGGCAAAGCTGCTGCAGCACGACACGTATTCCGGCGAGGTTGTCGGCCGATACGGTGGCGAAGAATTCGTGATTCTCTGCCCGGCCACCGACCTGGAAAACGCGATCAAACGTGCGGAGCGGTTACGCATTGCCCTGTGTGGCTCCGACGTCGGGAATCTGCCCAACCGCAAAGTGTCGGCGTCGTTCGGTGTTACGACGGTCGAACCGGGCGACTCGATCGAGAGTGTCCTCCGACGGGCTGACAAGGCCTTGTATCAGTCGAAGGAAAATGGGCGCAATCGGACCAGTGCGCTGACCAGCGAACAGCTGATGGCCAACGAGCAACGTCACGCCGCCTCTGAGGAGCCAGCCGCCGCGGATGGCTTCGTCTACAGTAAGTCATTCCAGGCCTGTATCGCATCCGACATGGTTGTGTACAAACTGGGCGGATTTGTGTCCGATTTTAAGGCCCAATTGGTCGAGGTCACCCCCAAGCGGGCTGTCCTGCGGGTCGGTAGTGCCGGCTTGCTTCCCTTCTGGGGTCAATCGGACGAGCGTCGACCGGTCGAGGTCGACATCGACTTCAGTGGGCAATTGCCAGAACGCCGCAACACAAGTCGGGGCGGTGCCCCCCGGGTCGAAATCACGGCTTGTGTCCGCCCAATGGGTTGGATCCGCAACTCGGACGTCTTCCAGGCGCGAGCCCACCGTGTCGTGAAATATCTTCGCAGCTATTTCATGTCCGATTAGTCCGCTTTGCGGACAATTGCGGTGGCGTCTGGTCACTGAATGTCACGAGAAATGGTCTGGCTGTGTCGCTGGAACCCGCTCCCCTTTTGCGCGGCACGATCTCGACGGCGGATCCCTCAGTCGAAGCCGTTCCCCCACCCACTCGGCCCGTCTCTCCGGGTCCGCTGGTCGCTCTGCCGCCCGATCCACCGCTCAAAATAGCGAAGCTGTAGCGATTGTCCCGATCAGGCCTTTCCTTCCGTCTGTGCCGCCCGTGGTGATTAACCCGGTCAACCGACCGCCGCGGCCCTTCTAACCGTCATGATCGGTCGATTGCGGAAATCCGTCGATCATGGAAATCGGCAGTTCCGATAATCAGTCTACGAGCGCCCAAATGGGGAGTTCCCGTGCAATCGGCACAACCCGCCCGGCGCAGAACATGAGTTGGTTGATCTCGGCAGGAAGGAGCCTCCGTTGTTCGCACGCATGTGTCTACTGGCGTTCATCGCGTGCATTCCAATGGGGTGCCAAACGCACTCCCAGTGCGCTGGCATGGGCGGCAGTTGTTCGATGTGCGGCGGTCCAGGCGGCTGGGGAAGTCCGCTGTTTCTCTCGCGGTGGTCCGCCTCGCGTGGGAGTTGTTCGCACTGCGGCACGGCCGGCCAGGAAATGTGCGGTCTCGGTTGCCAATCGTGTGGAAGTGGCTGGGGAGGGCTTTGGCCAAGCCGCCAGCGAGATGCCTGCCGACCCGACCGCTACGTCGCGGTGGGCGGTTTCTCACCCATGATTGACAAATACGTCACACGAAAGGCGGCCATTCGTTGTGCCAACCGTGCACTAAAGGAAATGCGCTGCCGCGAACTGTCAACGGACTTCTGCAACGGATTTCGCTGCGCCTACGTCGATGTGGCGTGCGGCGGAAATGGAGCGGTCCCCCCCGTTCCACCACAGTGCTACTGGCAGGCCAGTCGGAGACACTCCGAGGGCCACATGAAGGCGGACCAATGGTTTGCCGGTTACGAAGCCGGTGCCCAGTCGGCGCTCAGTCATCCGGAATCCGCGTTCCGACAAGAGGTGGCCTCATCAGGTGTCGCTTCGCTGAGTCCGGATAACCGTTCGAATGCTGCCAGCGCCCCGATTGCTGAGGGCTATCCAGGCGGGGTGTATCCGGGGGCGCCCTATCAAGCCTATCCACCTGCCGAACAGGACGATCCGTCTGAAGTCTACGGATACGGCCAACCGCTGGAGCCGATACCTTCGCCGGCCCCGTATGGTCACGGACCACAACCGAACCCCGTACCGACGGAGCCGACTCCGGCACCCACCCACGCACAACCGCTGTCTCCGCAAACGATTGCACCGCGGGCGGACGGCCCGGCAATCCAACCGGTTCAGCCGACCAATCCTCCGGCGGAAGCGACAATTCCACCGGCTGAGGCCACTCGCGTTCCTGAGAACGCTGACAGCAACAGCCCGGTCACCTATGTCGATCCGTTTGCCCATCCGTTGTTTCCGAGACCGGCCCACAACAGCCACAGCGACTTCACTCCTCGTCCAGTGCAGCCCCAGCCGTCGATGGCCGACCGGTCGGCCAGTTCCGTACCGAAGGGGGCGGCTACCGACCCAAACCAATATTTCAGACCGACGGCCGGCATTCAGTCGACGGTCGCAGGAGAACAGTCCG
>CALJUK010000414.1 GCA_937975745.1 uncultured Planctomycetaceae bacterium
CCCGGTCTCCCTTGAGGTCGACGATAACGACCGTCGAGTCGGCTCGGGCGATGAGCTGGGTCGCTTGCGGCGCGATCCCCAGCGACGTCTTGCTGGCACCCGTGTCACCAACAATGTGGCCATGCTGATCGTGAATCTCGCGGTGCAGGAGGACCGGATAGTCCCCCTTCAGCGTCGTGCCCTGGAGCAGGTGTTCCCGCTCCAGCTCGTCATCGGAGTTGATGATGCGATCGATGTAGTTGTCCCACTCGGTGGGGGCGTTGGGGTCTTCGGAATCCGCCACCATGTTGGCATTCAATTCCGTATCGAACCGAAGCAGGAGCGAACCGGCCAGGAACCACAAGATGGTCGCCAGCAGCACGGGCGCGGCGAGGGCTGCGAATGCCAGCTTGCCGGCGGCGACGAAGGGGCCGGATGGCCAGAGATCAACCGGCGGGAAGGAGAGGAAGACGCAGAACGCCAACGCGACGAGCGTCACGCTCAGCAGTATCCATCGATGAGCCGGTCGCCTCAGCCAGCACGTCGGGAAGCGAAACACGCCCGCCGCCGGCGTGTGGTGAATGTCATACGTGATGAAGACGACCAGGGCCTGCCACGTCATCTGCCAGCAACGGAGCGGGTTGGGCCACGGGAGAACCAGACTCAACAGCAGGTGCCAGGCGAGCCAGACAGTGTGTAGTACGCCCACATAGCAGACGGGCCAGAGCCAGAAGGCTCCCAACCAGCCCGTGGCGATCCAGGCGGCGACCGACCAGGCGGGCGCGAGCAGCAACATGTTGACGCCCCAGGTCAGCAGTTCCGGGCAGTCGAATGACAGGCCGTGGGGAACGATTCGGGGGACGTTGACTTCCCAGCGCCGCATCGTCTCTAGGTCAACGCGGGGACCGACCAGAATCCAGGTGGCCACCTGTCGGGCCAGCAGCGCACAGGTCAGCCAGGCCAGCAGCAGGCTGACCCGCATGCTCCAGACGGGAACCTCTGCCATGCCCAACACGGCGCCGCCAATGGCGGCCAAGCCGAGCACGTAGCTGGCCGCCAGGGCGTACTGGTACGGAGCCCCGGTCAGCCGCCGCACAATGAGCCAGCCGAGGAGCAACAGGGCGCAGGCGGCCATGACCCATTCGAGGAACGGCATCAGGTCCGTCAGCCAGGCCGTGAAGCTGGCCAGCAGTGTGATCACGGCCGTCACGCCAAACAGGATGATCAGCGTGAACCGCTGTTCCTGTTCCGGCAGCAGCGGTCGGGTGCGGTAGTTGAGCTGGGTGTTGTCCGTCGGCGGCAACGACGCAACATCGAGCAGATCGTCGCAGCGGGATGGGAAGAGAGTCATCGCACGGCTCCTGAAGTGAAGGGAAAACCAAGTTCGGGCACAACCGCCACGTCGACGTCGACCGGCTGATCATGCAGCCGGGGCAATTGCCGGCGGATGTTTTGCTCGTGGTGCCGGTTGCTGGTCAGTACACAGACCTGAAACCGGCCCGCCGTCATCAGCGTGTGAAACGCCGGCAAGGCCCGGCGCTGAGCGCCGATGCGGCGGATCTTGGAGCGGATTCGCCGCGATGTGCCCCCCCGGTCGACGATGAACATGGTCAGGACGAGGCCCGCGTCGGTCTCGCGGAGGCAGTAGCGCGAAGAGCGGAGCCCGGGCCGCCACAGCTCGGGGAATCGATCTCGGAACTCGGCGTCCGTCAATCGTGGCCGGCCGCTGCGGACACAGTAGGCCGCGATGGCGAGCACGGTCGGCAACGACTGTTCCGTCAGCGGGCGAGGCGTCCGGTCGGCCGCTCCGATCGCGCCTGACCCGCGACGCGTCAGCACGACATAGAATTGCCCTGCGGCGATGTCGATGCGGCGGAGATAACCACGTCGGATCAGTTTGCGGAGAACGCGAATGACGTTCTCGGTCTGTCCACCGCCGAAGACACCGATCGCCAGTAGCTCGGGAGTTCCCAGCCGGTAGCGGTCGACGAATTCGAGCACGCGTCGGTCCCGCCGGGTGACGTAGGTGCGCTTTGGCTTCGGCATGACGGCGTCACCAGATTTCGTAGGCGAGTTTCTTTCGAGCCATTTGACGGTGGAGCTTCTCCAGACGCTCAACCGGATAGTCACCGCCGTACTCGACGGCCCGGAGGATTCTTCCGTTGTCGTCCTGCAGCAGGGCATCCGGGAGTGCTCCCTTCCGCCGCTCGGACGTCAGCTGGTCTTCGCTGATCCACCGGACGCCTGCAGCGGATTGGCGGTAGTGACACCAGACCTCGGCCACATGCAGGTCGTGAGTCATCTGTGTCAATTTGAATGCCGCACGATGCCTCACACGGGGGCCGACGGTGATCACACGCGTGAGTCGGGCCGCCGCGCGTGCCCGCTGGTGGAGGATGCGGGACAAGGTCGAAAAGTCGGGGTTGGAGTCATTCGGCTGCCAGGCGAGGAGGGGTGAAGTCAGCTCGTCGACCGGTCGCGAGAGGACGGTGTGCAGGCTCAGCCAGTCAGCGGTGCACAGCGCCTCGATGGCTTCGCGAGCCGACCTCAGCGCACACTTCTGGCCGGGCCACCAGAACCGGGCCGCTTGCTCCAGGGAGACCATCCGTAAATCGCCGGTCAGCGTCCGGACGATGTCCGCTTCCCACGGTCTCATGACGCCGACTTCTTCTTGGGTGGTCGGCCGCGACGCCGGGGTGCGGGCACTTCCTCTTTCTCACCGGCGGAGTCGCTGGGAGGAGCCGAAGTCGCCAGACGCGACTGTTTGCCGTCCCGCTTGCGAGGCGGCGGCAGCGGCGAATCGCGCAGCGAGTGGGTGAACTCCTGCGGCAGGGCGTCGCTGTCCAGCGTCTCCAGTGCCTCGTGCACACCGGCCACGATGGACTCGAAGGCCCGCCGGCGGAGATATTCGAAGAAGGTCATCACAACGCGTCCTCCCAGCGGCTGGTGTGATCCTGCCGTCGGATTATCGCGGCCGAGGAGAGCCGAACGAGGTGACGCTGGGGTGATTCTGTGGCGGGATTGCCGGGATCGCCTGTGTTACGATGGATTGTGCGACCTCACGCACACTCCTTCGTTTCCCCGTTCGAAAGCCGCCCTGATGGAAGCCGAGCAGCGAAAGTTTCGCGCTGATCCGCTGAAACTGAAGCGGCTCCGGGTGGCGGCCGGGCTGACGGTGAAGGAGTTTACGGAGCAAGCCGACCTGGACCGGACCACCGTACGGAAGATCCTGGGCGGGGAACCGGTCTTCCTGAAGTCGATCAAACAGGCGGGCGAGTTGGGGTTTCGGATCGACAGTCACCTCGACCTGTTGCACGCGGACGAGCTGCGGGCGATGGGCGTGCAGACCGACGTCCCGTCACCCTCGCACGTTCTCGAATGGGAGATTGCCGAGTATCTGTCCGGCTGGCGGGAGACATCGAACGGCCTGCAGCATCAGATCGTCAGACTGACGCACCGTTATCTGCCGGGCCGTTCGGCACGCGGGAAGTGTTATGAACTGCGGCATCTGCCGTCAGCCGAACGGGAACGGCTCGAAGACCACCTGCGGCGGCACGTCGAGGTCTGCGAGCGGGTCGGCAACGATCCCCACATGGCCCGCAACCTGACGGCCGCCGAAGCGGGCGGACTCTGGTGGGTGCTCGATCAGTGGGAAGCCGGCGATACGCTGGAAGACCGTTTGCAGGATGAACCGTTGAGCGAATTCGGATTGTACACCGTGATGACGGGCATCGCCCAAGGGTTGGCGGCGCTGCATCAGGCGGGCGTCATCCGCCGCGAACTGGCGCCTCGCTACGTGCTGTTGCGCGAGAGCGACGATCGTCCGGTGCTGATGGACCTCGAACTGGCCAAGCTGACCGATGGTGGTCCGACCGTCTCACCGGACGAATGGCCCGACGATCCCTACCGGGCATTGGAAGTGACGGGCGAAGCGCCGATTGACGAGCGGGCCGACCGCTACAGGTGGGGCCGACTGTTTGTGCACGCCG
>CALJUK010000415.1 GCA_937975745.1 uncultured Planctomycetaceae bacterium
GGCGGACGGTCTGCACTTCGGAGACCGTTTTGGCGCCGATATTGTCGTAGCGAATCGTGAAGGTAATGGCATCGCCTGCTTTTGCCGTTTCCCGATCGGCGAGCTTGACGATCGTCAATTTACCAGGCGTCTTCTTACCTTCTTCGACTCCAACGATCTCCGCCAAGCTGAACATGGAGTAGACTTCGTTGGCAGCCGAATCGCTGGCCATGATGATCGGATTCTGGTCGCGACTCCAGAGGAAGGCCGCCTGTAACCCATGTGCAAGGCGAGCCTGTTCGGAGCTTTCAAACTGCCCGCTACGGACGAAGTTCAGGTCTTCGTAAACGTTAATCAGTTTGACATGTAGTGACGGGAAGGTGGACTGGTTCACGCCTTCCTGAATCGTATCGGTGAGCAGCCCGCTGGCACGAGACCGCATCCGGACCCCATCAGCCGCATCCTGCTTACGATGATGAGCCGGCACAACGCGGGCCCGCAAACCTTCGCCGTAACGGATATCCTCATTGGCGGCCAACCGCGCGACCGAGACGCCGGACTCGAGCCCGGTGATACTTCTGACAGCGGCGAATCGGGGTGCATAAATCACGACCGAGTTGGACGGCGTGACTTTCGCCTTCCCTTCGGTATTCCGGTAGCTGGCGATCGTGTCTTCGGTCTCCAGGCCGTAGCGAAACAGGCCATCATGGTGGACTGGAATACCACGATCTCCACCATCCCAGAGGTACTCGTCCCCGGGAACCACCAGAGAGCCGTTGCGGACCAGTTCCTGACTGCCGGGCTTCACTGGCCGTCCGCCGTCAGGTCCGCTGGCGTCAACGCGGGCTTCTGCCGCCGTGAACGTAATCGCGCCACCGCGGGCTTCGCGATGCGAGATATTCTGACCGGTCATCGACTGCTGTGTTGTGCCCGATTCGACCACGCGCAACGGTGCCCCGCTGCCGAAGAAACTCGGATCGGGACGGATTGGGTCGGGAAGGCGACCGCCGATGCGAATCACAGCCAAAGGCCGCCCCTGCTGGTCGGCGACTTCCAAAAGATTGATGTCGGGCGGAAGGCTGAGGGTATGGACTTCGTTCGAGGCGGAATAGGGATTCGCCAGTTGCGGCTGCTCCAGGAAGATCACCTTGTTGACGAGTTGCCCATTCAGGGCCGACTCAATTTCTTCAGCCGTCATCGGAATCGGAATCGGGTAGTTGGCGGCCTCTCCCGCGGGGGGGTGCAGCCGATCGAAGATCTCGACGGTCGGGTAGAGTTCCATGCCTGGAAAGCCGGGCATGTCACTGATTCGGAAGCGGTACACGTGACCGACGACAAGTTCGGCCGTCACCGGAGCAGGGCGTTTGGGTGTCTCCGCCGCGCTGGGTGTGAACAGGGTCACGTTTCCGCCGGCAGGAAGATCGAATCGAACCGGCTGGAAGTGCTCGATCGGAATCTGGCCGGCCTGTGCGGCCCATTGCCCGATCTTGCCCGGTTGGGACATCTGGTTCAACGGGAAGTAATTTCCGGTTTGGCTCGTAAACCGCTGTCCGTAAACAGGTGGCGTTCCGGCTGCCAGGCCACCGAGAACCGTCAGGCAAACGCACAGCAGTTGGCAGACTGCGGTGCGCTTGCTGCGTGTTTCCACACGGCCATGCGGTTGAGCACATTGATGCGTCCCAACACAGTGATGTTTTCCGCGGCGTGACGAGGCCACAGTGGTGACTCCTGCCAGATGCTGCATGTGTCGAAAGAGGCGTCCGTTGCTGGAACAAAGCCGCCTGCCGTCCCCCGGAACGAGGAACGACAGGCCGGGCTTTCGGACAGGGTCGTCAGGTGTCGGCCTGAGGGCCGTCGAATGACGGTGACTTACTGAGGAGGCAGATCATACGCCGGAACCGAAACTTCTCCCGGAGCATAAGTGGGATGTTTCTCGGTGTACTGGATGTACTTGACCGGCTTAGGCAGGCTGACGCCGGGGTCTTGTTTGACGTCGATCAGGAAGTGATCCACCGGCTTGGGCAGATTCTGTTTGGACATGTTCCGCACGGTGTGCGACTTCAGACTGGCCGGACCTCCCAAGGGAAGGTGAGGCGGGCCGGGCAGACCGATGGGTGTACTCGTCATGGGGTTGCCCCACATCGGAGCATTCGCCCCGCTGATGGGATTCATGGCCGCCATTCCCGGACCACCGGGACCACCCATCATCATCGGAGCTGGAACCGAGATTCCCCCTTGATCCATTCCGGCGATCGGCATCGGCGGGACGTGAACCCCGTCCTTGCCGTCAACCATTTCATAGGCTACCTGTTGCAGACCCTGGGGCGTCATGATCATTGCTTGGGCGGCATCTTCGCTGCCAGGTGTTTCCAGGTCCAGGTTCCCCATCCGCATAACGACCATGATGGAGCCACGGCGATCGGCTTCCTGACCCGGATCGACACAGGG
>CALJUK010000416.1 GCA_937975745.1 uncultured Planctomycetaceae bacterium
GTAGATACGAAGCAGCTTGACGAGTTGTCACTCGCCATCGTCGATCCGGATGAGAACGTCGGCCAGCAGAAGGGTGTCGCACGGGTCGCCGGGGCCAGCGGTAAGAAGCCCGCCTTCTACCAGGACCTGCGCAAGGCCATGGACGATAAAAATATCGACATCGTCTCCATCGCCACACCCAACCACTGGCATGCGTTGGCCGCCATCTGGGCCATTCAAGCCGGCAAAGACGTCTACGTCGAAAAGCCCGTCAGCCACAACGTCAGCGAAGGCCGCCGCATTGTCCAGGCCGCTCGCAAGCACAACAGAATTTGTCAGGCCGGTACTCAATGCCGCTCGATGGCCGGTACGGTCGACATGATCAAGTTCGTCCATGCCGGTGGCATCGGCGAAGTCAAGCTGGCTCGCGGTCTCTGCTACAAACGCCGCCCATCCATCGGACCCAAGGGGAACTACGATGTTCCTGCCGGCGTCGATTACAGCGTCTGGTTGGGACCAGCACCCGAAGCACCCCTCAGCCGTCCGCGGTTCCACTACGACTGGCATTGGCAGTGGCCCTATGGAAACGGCGACCTGGGCAACCAGGGCATCCACCAGATGGATATCGCCCGCTGGGGTCTGAATGTGGACGGCCTGGGTGACAGCGTCCTGAGCTACGGTGGTCGACTCGGTTACGTCGATGCCGGCACGACGGCCAACACTCAGGTCTGTGTCCACAACTTCGGCGACAAGCGGTTGGTCTTCGAGACCCGCGGCCTGGTGACCGACGCCTACAAAGGCAGCAAGGTTGGCGTCGTCTTCCACGGCACGAAGGGCTATGCGGTTCAACTTTCGTATGACCGGTCAGCCGCCTTCGACCTGGATGGCAACATGATCAAGAGCTTCGAGGGTGGTGGAGACCACTTCCAGAACTTCCTGGATGCCGTTCACAGCCGCAACCACGAAGATTTGGCCGGCGACATCGAAGAAGGCCATCTTTCGTCGGCCCTCTGTCACCTGGGGAACATTTCCCTGCAGTCAGGCAAGGCCGAGTCCGCCAAGGAAATCGGTCAGCACTTCTCCGGCGATGCCGAACTGTCCGAAACATTCGAGCGAACCGCTCAGCACCTGGCTGACAATGAAGTCGACCTGGCGAAGGCCAAGATCATCATGGGACCGAAGCTGGAACTCGTTTCCGGGGAGGAAGTCTTCAAGGGTGATCGCAACTCGGCCGTCAACGCAATGCTGACCCGCGAATACCGGGCACCGTTCGTTGTTCCGACCGAGAACAACGTCTAACCGACGTTTCAATCACTGACGAACGCGACAAGCCGTCGCTGCCCCGTGCAGCGGCGGCTTTTTGTTGGGAAGAGGTCGAATCTCCCGATTCTCAGCGGCCGGGGTCATCCCTGCCGTTCGTCAGAACTGGCATGCTCCCCAAAAACGGAGCCAGATGGCAACAGAGTCTGAACTGCCCGCAAGGGCCAGGAGACTCACGGTGACCAGACGCAAAAAGCAACACAGTCCCGAGCCAATCGGCCGCGAGAGGACTGTCCTGACCAATGTGAAACAGCCTCGAATCTGGGTCTCCATCCTGATCGTCGGCGGAATCGTGCTCGCGGTGCCTCTGTTTCGGGTCGCGTCCCACTGGCGCGCCGAGATGATTGCACCGGCCCAACTAGCCTCTGCCGAAGCGGCCATGCAGCAGGGACGGCCCGAGGCGGCGATTTCCAATCTTGTTTGGTTGAGGCGTCATCTGCCGGACAATCGCAAGGCAGCCGTCCTGCTGGGAAGCTGCTATCTGGCAACGAAACAGTTCGAACCCGCCATCCAGGTGCTTTCGACAGTGCCGCCGTCCTCGTCGTACTTCCGTCGGGCATCGGCCGGTCTGCTACGCTGTTATTTGAACACGGCTCGGATGCAGAGCGCCGAAGAACTGATGGAGCAGTATCTGCAGCGGTTCGCGGACGACGAAGGGGTCCTCGCCGAGTTGTACTGGCTGTACTTCAACCAGCTTCGGACGGACGAACTGGAGCAGTTTCTGGGCGAACGCATCGCCCGTGGTGTCAGCCCGCATGTCTGGCTGTATCATCGAATGCGATATCGCAAGAACCCGCCCATCGCGCAGGAGCTCATGTCGCTGCTGAACCGCATCAACACGGATGCGCCAGGCCAACCGAGTATCGTGCTCGCTTTGGCTCGCTGTCACTGGAAGCTCGGCGAGACAGCCGCCGCGCAGCGCGAGTTCGATCGCGCACTGCAGATGAGGCCCAACCATGCAGAGACCCTGTTGACCGCCTGTGAGTTCTTCCTGGAGAGTTCCCAGCCGGAAGCAGCCGAGCGAGTTCTGGCCCGTTTCGATACGCCGGAATCCATTTCCACTCCACCTGCCTGTCAGCCGCGCGTGCACTGGTTGCGGAGCCAACTCGCCTTCGGACGACAGCAGTATTCCCACGCCCTCCAGGAAATCGAGCGAGCGCTCGAACTGCGGCCCAGTCGATTGGAGTACATTCAACACAAGTCGATGTTGTTGCGGGCCACTGGCGAGGTCCAGCAGGCAGCCGACTTGCGACAGATGCTGCGAAGGATGGTTGACAGCGAAGAAGCATTGCGCGAGATCGTTGCCAGCGGCGAGATTGACCACGTCACGCCCGAGTTGTGTCGCGTTATTGCCGCCCACTGTCGTGTGCTGAAAGAAACGACAGAAGCGGAGGCCTGGGAGAAGCTGGCTGCACAACATCGCACGGTCTCTCACGCGCCTGCTCAAGCGGGGACAAAGAATTAAAGGAGTCCGAGTGGACACATCTCGTCGCGGTTCAATCGTCGCCGGCCCGACAATGCGACACGACACACGACACGACATGCAATGCGGATTCCGATCGGCGGTCCGACGCCGGTCGGCCTGCCGTCTTGCAGCCGCAGCCGTGCTGACGCTCGCCAGCTTTGTGGTCGGGTGCGGCAACCCATCCGGAAACTCGACCGCAGAGACGCCCGACGCAACGAGCCCCTCAGCGGACAGCCCCGCGACTGCCGCCTCAGTCCACCCGTTGTCGCAGCCAGGCATGCCGGCCACGTCGCCGATCCGTTTTGCCGCAATGGCCCAGCAGTCGGGAGTCGATTTTCTCTACTACGGCAATCCCACTTCACAACATTACATGACGGAACAAAACGGCGGTGGCATCGGTCTGTTGGACTTCGATGGCGATGGGTGGCTGGACATCTTTCTTGCCAACGGTTCGGACTTTGCAAACCCCGCTGAGAAGGCCGGTGCCTTTCATCACCTGTATCGTTCGCGGGGTGCCGCGGCCGAGGGACCCCGTTTTGACCAGGTGGCTGCCTTGGCCGGTGTGAGTGTGGCCGATTTCGGAATGGGTGTCACTTGCGCGGATTTCAACAACGACGGCTTTGTCGACCTGTATCTCAACACCTACGGACCGAATCGACTGTGGGAGAATAACGGGGATGGAACATTTTCTGATGTGACGGCCGAGAGTGGTACCGGCGATGACCAGTGGGGGACCAGTTCCGCGTTCGCCGATCTGGATGGTGACGGCGATCTCGATTTGTACGTGGTGAACTATGTCGAATACTCGCCAGACGACCCGCCCTGTCATCTCACCGTAAACGGAAAGCCGATTCGCATCTCGTGCGGTCCAATCGGTCGTACCGCTCAACAGGATGTCCTGTATGAGAACCTGGGGAACGGGCAATTCGCCGACGTCAGCCAGCGGGCCGGTCTGCGTTTGGAGTATCCGGGCAAGGGGCTGGCCGTTCAGATTGTCGATGTCGATCGGGACAGCAGGCCCGACATCTACGTGGCCAACGACATGACCGACAATCACTTGTTTCTGAATCGCGGGAATTTGCAGTTCGAAGAGCAGGGGCTACTTCAAGGTGTTGCGGTCGGAACCGACGGTCTGCCGCAGTCTTCGATGGGAATTGCGTGTGCCGATGCGAATCGCGACGGACTGTGGGACCTGTTCGTGACCAACTTCGAAAACGACGTCAACGATTTCTACCGGCAGGTCGAGCAGAGAGGTTTCCTGACGATGAATGCCCAACTGGGGCTCGACTTGCCTTCCCGTCCCATGCTCGCCTTCGGGACTGTCTTTGCTGACTTCGATCTCGATCAGTGGCCCGATCTGTTCGTGGCCAACGGTCACATCTGGGACCTGAAGTCTGCGGGGACGGGCCACGAATACGAAATGACCGCACAACTGTTTCGCAATCGGAACGGCGAACGATTCGAAGACGTCTCTGTTCTCAGTGGCTCCTACTTCAGTCGAAAAGTCCTCGGCCGTGCGGTGGCCGTCGGCGATCTCGATAACGATCGGGCTGCCGATCTGGTCGTCTCGCACGAGCTGACACCGGCAGAGATTCTGCGGAACGAAAGCGCTCGCTCGGGTGGAGCGGTCTCTCTGGCCGTCGTCGGTGTCTCGGAAGCGCGGCAGCCGTTGGGTGTCACGGTCGAAGTCGTCACAGGCGAGGTTCGACAGATGTGGACGATTCCCTCGGGTGGGAGCTTCCAGTCATCCAGTGATCCGCGGTTGATCGTACCCGTGGGTCACTCGACAAAGCTTGATTCGGTGAAGGTCTATTGGCCTCACGGCAGCGAAGAGTGGCGGGATTTGTCGATCGACGCTGCAATTCTTCTGGTCGAGGGAACGGGAATTCGCAGCGAACAATCGGTGTCGCGGGCTTCTCAACCGCGGCGTTGAAGAGGTTTCGACAGCCCGCCTCCCCCGCGTCTTGCTCGAAGACTTCATTGACAGGAAGAACGCGACACTCATTTCGAGCCGCTTGTCCTGCGGTCATGTCCGAGAGACTCGGCTTGCTGTCACTCGTCCATGGGCTCCGGGTCAAGCGGCGGAGGGACCCAACCCGCCTTGCGGTACAGCATGGGCCGTTCTTCGTCGTCGGTGAGGATGCGACAGTAACTGTCGTAACGGAGCTGCGAAATCAACCTCCAGGCGACGGCTTCTTTCACGCCGCAACCGGTTTCGTGCGTGTGCGTGCAGCTGGGAAACCGGCAGCGGGTCACAAACGGGCGGAACTCGATGAAGTAGGCTTCGACTTCGCCGGGGTCGACATCCCACAAATACAGCTGGCGAATGCCGGGGGTATCGACGACCCATCCCCCAAATGAAAGTTCCAGCAGTTCCGCCGAGCGTGTGGTATGCCGTCCCTTGCCCGTGTAGGGGCTGACATGGGTCGTTTGGCGAACTAGCGAGGGGTTGATTGCGTTCAGCAGCGACGATTTTCCCACACCGCTCTGGCCCGTCACAACGGAAGCCCGCCCCTGCATCAACGACTTCAACCGGGCAATTCCCCGACCGGTTACCGTGCTGGTATCCACAATGTCGTAGCCCAGCCGACCGTACAGTCCAACAACCGGCTGCAATTCGGCCGGTGCGACCAGGTCGGATTTGTTGATGCAGATAATGGGCCGCGAGTTCCCTTTGGCGGCACTGATGAGAAAGCGGTCGATCAAACCCGGCTTGAGTGGCGGTTCCAAGGCCGACACGATGATCAACGCACAGTCGATGTTCGACACCAGCACATGTTCGCGGCGGTAGCTTCCCCGGGAGAGTGTCGACGTCCGCGGTTCGACAGACTCGATGACCGCTTGGTCGGCCCGACCGGACGGCGTGATGAGAACCCTGTCGCCAGCCACGACGGCTGTCCGTTCGTCACTTGCCAGAGTCTGTAGCACACGGCGGACACTGCATTCGTAGAGTTGCCCATTGTCGGCCCGGACCATCTTGTGCAGTCCGACCGAACGGAGGACACGGCCGGCCAGGCAGTTGTCGGGGTTCACCGACCGAACGATCTGCTCGTCGTCTGTATCGGAAGACTCGACACCGACAATCGTCCGATGCCGCGTCAGTTCTCCCTTGCCGGAAAGACGTTCGCCGGACGCCAGGTTTTCGGCAACCTGCTCGTCCACCAAGGCGTCCCGCGTGAGGTCTTTGCGGCGGGCTCGCTTCTGGCGGTTCTTGCGAAATGCCAGGCGGACTTTTTTTGCCTTTTTCTTGGCCAAGCGAATATCCGTTCTTTGTCCGACACACTCCGCCGAGAAGGGGGACTCACCGACCGAAACGAACGGACATCATTTCTGTTTGGCGTCGGTCCACCACGTCTCGAAGTCGAGATCGTTGTTATTCGGCTGTTCAGACGCGGGGTCAGGCTCTTCCGTCCCGTCCCGCGGTATTGGCACGTCAGGCGGCATATTCCGCCGAGAACGACTCGACCGGTTCCTGTCGCGAGTCCGGTCTAAAGGCTTGATCTGAGTCAGCCCCGCCTTCTCGAGCAACCCCATTTCGAGCGGGTCTTCCTCGTCCGGCGGAGGTGCGTCGGATTGCGGCGTGTAATTGAGTTCGAAGCGATGTTTGGCGATGGCCAGCACGTCGCCGGGAACCAGAAACTTCGAATCGTACCGAACCCCGTTCACCTTAATGCCGTTGGTGCTCTGCAAGTCGCGAACGCACAAGTACCCGTTGATCATGTCGAGTGGGCAGTGATGCGACGAAACGTTGGGGAAGCGGAGGCAGATGTCGCACCGACTTCGCCGGCCGGTCAAGAGTGTCGACTTCAGCAGCGGGATGGGGTCTCCCCCTCCGCAAGGTATCAGTTCACCGAGCATTGTGCTGTCCGGCAACGATCGAAGCCCGTTGTGTTCCTGAGGTTTGCGCATTCCGATTTGCCCCAACGCCCCGATTCCGTCGCCGATTTTGGGACGCCGGAGGGCTTTCAGCACGGTGGTGTCGCATCAGATGAGAAGGACACCACAAAAGGCCCGGCAGAGATTTCATTATTACGTCTACGAAACTGTTCGCAAGCTCTCGCTGCAAAACAACAATTCCTTCGCGCAAAAATTGTGTCCTCTAACCGTCAACCGGCCGGATTGAATCGGTCATAACGCGGTGCGGCAGCCCTGCTTGTCGGTCACCGGCGCGAACTTGCGGCGCGAACTTAGTCGTCCGGAAGATCACCTCCGCTGGAATCGTCTGGACAGTAACCGGGACGGATTCGGACCAAAGTCCATTCTGGGACGAAACGGACAGCGCGAAAAGCGGCGAGGATGCGTAAAATATGCTTGGCCGGAGCAGGACAAGCGACCGCTGCGATGCTTCATCGG
>CALJUK010000417.1 GCA_937975745.1 uncultured Planctomycetaceae bacterium
TACGGGTCGATGCGCTTGGTCTATTTTGTGCTTGCTGCTTCCTGGCTGTGACGCTCGATCAGCTCTCGTTCTGAGAGTCCGGCGGGAACAGTATCTGCGAGCTGGGGGACATCCTTCGGCGGGCGCGGGAGCTTCTCCCCGAGCAGCACCTCGCTGATCCAGTTGCCGCGCAGGATGGGACTGGTGCGGGAGGCCCCAGATTGTTTGGCAAGCACAGAGGACAGTCCCAGGATTCCACCTCGCCCCTGTTGACGCAGACCGTCGACCCGCTGCCAGCCGCCATCTCCTTCGAAGACATCGAGCTCATAGAACTGAGCCAGGCGCCGATTCACGAACGTATGGTCAGCCGTGAGCACCGACGGCAGACTCCCATCGCTATCAAACAGGTCGGTGAAAAACAGGATTGTTTCCTCATACATACCCGCGCCCACGACGTCGAATTCTGGAAAAACCTGTTCGCTCTTCCTCTCGGTCACCGGGAATTCATAAACATGCAGCCACTGACAGACGAATTCGGTTGCAAGTCGCCGCACTTTGGAATCATTGAGCAATCGAAGAGTCTGCCGCTCGAGCACGTCCGGCGCTCGAAGTTCTCCGTCGGCAACCACACCACGCAGCTCGTCATCCGGCATCGACGACCACAGAAAGTAACTGAGCCGGGTCGCCAGTTCCCAGTCGCTCACCGGCGCGGATTCCTGTGCGGAGGGGACGATTTCAAGTCGGTACAGAAACGGCGCCGCGACGAACACCCTGGCGAGCGTCAGCCGGAATGCTTCCTCGTGCGTGAGATCCTCGGCACGCAACTGAGTGTAGAGGCTACGTAACTCGTCAGCTTCCGGGGGCTCCAGAGGTCGCCTGTATGCACGTTTCGCAAAGTCGATCAGCGCGTTCAGTTGCACCGCTTCGACATCAAGCTGCAATTGACGGAACTCTGAGGCCCGCTGGTGAAACGGTTCGATGAGTGCGTCCATCGCTCCCTGCTGAGATTGGCCTCGCAATGTTTCCACCAGTGAGTCAAGCACCGCTGACAACTTCAGTGGCTCCTGGGCAACGTAGCGGAGTTCCATCCACAGTCGATCGAGTTCTCGCTTGTCCTGATCGTCCAGTAACAGACGGACCAGCGGTTCGTCCTCGCGATGGAATTGCGTAAGCGTCAGGACTTCGTCAGCCGGTACCACCTGGGGATAGCAGAATGAGGGAGGGAACAACTCCCGGTGAGCAGCGAACGCGCCGATCAGTTCCCGGTGGCGCGGACTGTCGGGAGCGATCAGGACCGGGTGCTGATATGTGACGGTTCGTTCATCGGCGAACAGATTAGTCACGGTAGAGAGGGTGCAAGTAACGACGCTCGGCCTCAAACCGGGTGTGGCTTCTGTTACGCCTGTCACCAGGTCGACTTGCACACTTCCCTCGTGTCCGAGCTCCGAGTCGAGCTCGACCTCCACCAGCATCTCACGACCGGCTGCGACAGTGCCGGGGATGCGGAGTGTCAGCGCTTGCGGAGCGTGGACGCACAGCGACGCCGAATCGATCGCCCCGCCCTCGGGATGGTGCCCGAACGCGGCGTGGTCAATCCCCTGCAGCGAGTCAATATCGCGGAGCAGGAGATCGGGTTGATTCGCCGCAACGAGTCGCGGCTCACTCCAGAACACAAAGTCATGATCGCTGCCGTCGCCAGCGTCGGTCGACACCAGCGACACAACCACGTCTTCGGGCTCCTGTCCTTCCGACGGCAGAGGAAACCGGAGTCGCAGCTCCTGACGGGTCACGATCGGGTCGACCGGTTCCATCCAGCTCGACCGACTGCCCGTGCGCCCCATCAGGGAGATCGGATTGAATGTCCAGAGTCCCCGTTGCCAATCCGCCACTTGCTGCTCGAGAGCCTGCACATCCTGCGATCCGGCGCCGCGCCACTGGCGACGAAGATCATCCAGCAGCAATGAAGGAAGATCCGAATTCAGCATCTCCCAAAGGCTGCCAAGGTACTTCGTGTTGACTTGGTGTTCGCGAGCCACCTCCGAAATCGTGGTTTGACCACGCAGCAACGCGTGGTGATCTTCGACCAGTGCAGCAAAATAGGGCTTCACAGGGACCTGGCCGAGCTGTCCCAGACGGCAGTCGCCGTGCAGATTCATGACACCCACAGATGTGCCCAATCCGAGATCGACAATCTCAACTCGCTGTCGATAGAACGCACGAATCTGAGACAGCAATTCGTCGATCCAGTCGCTCTGCGTCCGATAGCGCGAAAAGCGAAATCCGTCCGGCAGCAAAATCACATGGGCCGCGATCTCCTTCCCTGCGTCCAGATACTTCGGGAACAGCGCCGGCGACATCGCCAGAGCGTTGCTGGCGTTCGTAAAGCCTTCGCCCGCCGCACTGTCCACTGGGAACTCGCGCGCCGGATTGAGATCAACGCCGGTGAGATCGCGAATAGTATAGGTATACTCGGCGTTATTGAGCCGTCGCAAACCGACCGGTCCCGGATCTCCGGCGTTCGCGAACGCCTCGGTTCGCAGGTAGCGGACCACCCATTCCCGAAACAACCGGCGCTGTTCTTGGGTAGGCTGCTGCTCATCTGAGGGAGGCATTTC
>CALJUK010000418.1 GCA_937975745.1 uncultured Planctomycetaceae bacterium
TCCCGAACTCCCCCAGCCGCGCCCGTAGAGTCGGGCGCGAGATGCCCAGGACGCGCGCGGCCTGCGACAGGTTGCCGCCGGTGTGGCGGAGGACCTCCTCCAGGAGCACGCGCTCGACCTCGCCGAGCACCTCGTCGTGCAGGATCATCGCGCCGGCTCGCAGCCGCTCGCGGACGCGGCCGCGCACCTCGGCCAGCGGGTTGGCGGCGGTGGTCGGCCGTGCGCGCCCGTTCTGCTTGCAAGAATTTCAAAGTCAGCCCCGCTGGCTCGGATGGTGTCGCGAGCGTCAGGGTGCGTTGTCTTTTGTAAGTTGTTTTTTGGGAACGAGTTGTGCGTTTTGGTGATTCGAATTACGTCGCGATGAGGGTGATTGGCACGGCCTCTGCAATGGCAGGTTGATCGTTGAGAGAATTCTTAAGTCCTTGACCACCTGCGGGGTCGCGGTGGCAGGGCACTTCTTGAGAGAACGCTTCGGCTCCCAGCTGAGTCGAGGCACCCGCCTACACCCCCTTCCCCCGATCACTCCGAACAGGCCGAGAGGACTCCCGCATCCTCTCGGCCTCTCTCCTTTCTTTGGGCCCAGCTTTCTCATCGGACGTACCTTCGGCCGAATGGCGGTTTGTCCCCTCGCCCATTCTCAATCATTCGCCTCCGCCTGGGGTGGTGTCGCAATGTGCATGACTATTGCTGCGCGCATGAAGACTGCTGCACGCATGAAGACAAATTCCGACACTTTGGGAGAAATTCCCGACCAACCGTCAAATTGCATTCTAGATTTATACGTGAAAGTACTGTGTGGTAGACGCGGTGGACGTCGTGCGGCGGAGTGATCGTGGCCGGTGTTTGCATGCGGCTGTCCATGTAATGGCCTGGTCGCCATCACGACTCTGGCAATTTACAACGACACGGGAAAGTCGTAACGCGGCATCAACGGGTTCGCCGCGTTTCAGCAGTCCGAAACCACTCGACGGGAAAGAGGCGTTCAAAATGTCTGCTCGCTGTGTTGTGATTCTGTTCGCCGACAGTGACAGGGCTGAAGGACTTGCCAATCTTTTAGTCGGTGAGGGGATGCAGTCGATCGTGGTCAGCACGTCCGACCAGTTGTATCACACACTCAACACGGAAGCCGTCTCTGCGGTCGTCATTGACCAGGAACTGAACAGCTTTCTTAGCGGGCTGGAAATCCTTGAACGTCTGGCCGAAGAACTTCTGCGACCGGCCACGATCCTGGTCGGCGAGGTTCCGCCACGATTGAAAGAACGGGCCGCCCGGATGAGTCTGGGCGAGATTCTGCCAAGCGAGACTCCGGTGTCTGCAATTCGGGACATCATCAGCGGCAATCTGTTCTCGCAGCATTCGGCCACGATTCGAATTCCACACCGAGCGCGGGCCTTGGTAGCGGAATCACCCGACATTACACCCATGCCACAGCTGGTGGTTCGGCTGTTCGACTATCTGAAAGAACAGTCCGACATCGCGATGGACGAATTTGCCCGCGAACTTTCCTGCGATGCCCGCGTGACAGCTGACTTGCTGAAGTTTGCCAACAGCAGTTCCACTGGCGTCCGCAATCGGATCACGAGTGTCTTCGACGCAGTCAAGATGATGGGGATTCGACGCGCGTGCAGTTTGGTTCTGACTTCGCACCTGATGAACGCGGATGCCGCATTCCTTGGAAAGCAATCGCCCGAGTTCGGCCGCTGGTATCACACACGAAGTGTCCTGGTGGGCGCGACCGCGTCAGCCGTTGCCACCCATCTGGTCCCCGCCTCAGCCGAGCTGGCCTACGTCCTCGGGCTGTTGCAGAATGTCGGCATTCTGCTCCTGACAGCCAACAGCGAGCAGCGGTACCACATGCTGATCGAACACTGTCGCAACGTTCCGCATCTGGTGTTGTCCAACTGCGAGCGGCAGGAGTTTCTGGTTACACACAATGAAGTCGCCGCGTCGGTGATCCAGAAGTGGGAACTGCCTGGTTCGTTTGTGCGTATGGCTGTCGCGACGACCGATCCAGCACAGGCAGGTGAACTGAGCGAGTTGGAGTTGAAGCTGGTCAAAGCCCTCCGGATCGCGGAAGCGTTTGCCAATATGCACGACAATCCCTGTCCGCAACGGAATCAGCATCTTAATCGGCTGTTCCAGGACGCGGGCATCTCGAGCGCGTACTCGGCACGGTCCATCTTCAGTTCGGCCGTCGGGCGCGCCAGCGAACTCAGCCGATTGCTGAACATTCCGTTGCCGCCCGAAGAAGAAATGCACAAACTCCTGGAACAGGTTGCCGACACACTGGACGTCGACCTGGACACCAAACAGGAGGGCCCCTCCAGCGAGACAACAAGTCCAGCCGCTAGTCCCTCGCCGGCTGGCGGGTGTTCGACTGGCAATCCCTCGAACAAGGCCGTCGATCTGCCTGGGAGTGCTGGTACGAACCGCAAGCCGGACATGGTCGGCGGACCCCAGCAGTCGGCCGTTAATGACCGCTTGTCAGCCCCGCCCGCGCAACAATCCACGCGACCGAATCCTGCCCCGGCCCGTCCGGTCACCACCGATTCCAGTCAGCCATCCCCGAGCCAGCCACGCCACCCGCGACATCGGTTTCATGCCGATTCGGGCTTGGGGCAGGAGAAACCGAATCGGGTTCTCATTGTCGAAGACAACGATGCCATCACGCGGCTGGTTACGCGGTACCTGGAGTCAGTCGGATTCGAAGTGTTGGAATGCCGGACTGCATCCACGGCCGTCCAACTGGTTGGCCGGGTGAGTGCTGTCCTCTGCGACATCCACTTGGGTCATCTGTCCGGGATGGACGTTGTGCGATCCCTTCGGCAGCATGGATTCGAGGGCGCTATTATCGCGATCAGTGGTGATCGGCGGCGGACTACCGTTGTCGATTCCATCCAAGCTGGCGTAGTGGACTACCTGGTGAAGCCGTTCTCGAAGCAGCAACTGTTCGAGAAGCTCGCACGTCATATGAGTCTCAAGATTACTGCGAGCATGCTGGAAGGATGCCACGACGACGCTGCGGTCGCCAAATCGTAGTTGGCCGAACGAAGCGGCCGGCACGCGAACGTCACCGTTCAGGGTGAGTCGACCCCTTTGAGTTCGGCTGCGAGCTGGTCGAATTCGCGGCGCAGCTCGTGGTCCTCGATCTCGGGATACAACAGCCGAGTGACACCGAGCAACTTACGGCAGTCGGACTCTTTGTGGAGTCGACGCAGCGATTGACAGACTTCCAGCCGGGCTGCCAGCCAGTCTCGCGAGCCAGCTTCAAGGCGGGATTCGATCTTTCGCCAGAGGTCGATTCCCCGTTGCCGACAGTCCGGGCTGTCACATTCGTCGTTGAGTTCGGCAACGGCCCGCAAGAGTTCGAGATCCTCTGGACTCTTCTGCAGCAGACGATTGTAGACCGCCAGCGCGCGTTGTGGCTGCTGTGTCGCAAGATAGGCTTCGGCCAGACAGCGATCGAGCCGGTCCCGTGGTTCGGGCGTTAACTCGCCCGCACGGCTTGCCAATCGCTCGGCCGCCCGAAGTTGTACTTCTCCCAGTTGGGCGGCCATCGCCGCGTTGGCGTCTCCTGCCAGGTCAGCCAGCCCATCGAGAACAGCCAGCAATTCTGCGGGCTCGGCGTCGGTCAGCCGTTCGATGAGTCGCCCGGCAGATTCAAACTTCTGCTGGCCGGCCAGCGAGAGAACCTGTAACTGTCGCGCTGACGTGACAGACCGCTGCCTTTCGGCCTTCTGGTCGGGTGTCGCATCGGGATGGGCCGCCTGCCATGGGGCCGCGCCGTCGAGAG
>CALJUK010000419.1 GCA_937975745.1 uncultured Planctomycetaceae bacterium
CAGGCCGCCTAGTCTGCAGCAACACGGCCAACTCTCGCACCACAAGTGCCGGGTTCAAGCATGTTCTTGAACCCGGTTTTCTTTTGGTCGCGTGGTCAGTCCAGTCGAATGATGCAGTCGGCCGCCGCCAACAGCTGCGGGCTGCGATCAAGTGCCAGAACGGTATGCCCCCGCTCAAGGACACGGTCCAACGCCGTCAACAGCCGATCCACATCAAGCGGATGCAGGCCCGCAGATGGATCGATCAGCAAGAAGGCTGTCCGTTCACTTGTCCCGGTTCCGACTGCCGCCGCCAGCCGCAGCCGCTGGACATCGCACGCGGTCAAGTCAGCCATCGATTGACCGAGCGGCAGCGCCCCCAGGCCTAGTTCTCGTAATACGCCGATCTTCTTTTGCAACGAGCGTTGGCCTCGGAACAACGGGAACGCTTCATCGGCCGTCAATCGCAGCACGTCGAAAATCGACAACCCACGGAAGCGAACTTCCAGAATCTCCGGCCGATATCGCGAACCATGGCATTCCGGGCAGGGCATCGACATGTCAGGCAGGAAGTGCATGTCGATCCGCACGGTGCCCAGTCCTCGGCAGGCGGGACATCGTCCGCTGGCTGCATTGAAACTGAAATCTCGTGCATTGAAGTTCCGGACACGGGCATCGCGTGTCTCGGCAAAGACCTGGCGAATTTCACCAAAGACCCTCAGGTGGGTCACAACAGTGCTCCGTCGCGAACCGGACACCGGGCCCGAGTCCACCAGCATCACGGCATCGCAGGGGAGGGAGTGACCTTCCACTCCGTTGCTCGCTGACAGCGTTTCAAACCGGCTTGCGAAGAATCTCTCGGCGAGCCAGGCCTCCCCCCCACAGTTGTGCCCGCCAGTCAAAACGGTCAGACATTGCAGCGGAATTTCCTGCGAGCTGCCAGCGGTATGGAGAGACACTTCGGCCGGCAGTGTGACGGTCGCGTGGTCCATGGGTCGCCGATCGACCGCCCGCGAGCCACCCGGTTGCTTCCGGCGTTCGTCTTCCCACCGCAACCGCATCCGAGGCAGTACCTCGGCAGGGTTCCCCTGATCGACCACCTGCCCGCCAAAATTCCCCAAGCCGGGCCCCAACTCCACAATCCAGTCCGCAGATTCGAGGAATTCCGGAGTGCTTTCGACAACCAGTACCGTATTGCCTGCCTGCTGGATTGCTCGGACTGCCGTGGCCGCCTGGTCGATTCCGTCTCTTGCGAGTCCAGCGGCCGGCGTATCGACGACAAACAGCGAATGCACAACGCCCGCTGCCCGAGCGGTCGCCAGCATCAGCAAATTCTTTTCGCCGATCGACAACTCGCCGACATCGGCATCCAACCGCAAGTCGGCCAGGCCGGTCTCGCAAAGCAGCGCCAATGGCTCGACCGCAGCCACATGCAACGGATTGGAACGCGCTCCATCCGTCCCCCCCCCGCCGTCCGTTGTAACACGCAATGATTCGTCAAGCGTGTTGAGCCACTGGACCGCATCGCGGGCCGTCATCGACGTGACGTCGCCAATCCGCCGACCTTCAATCTGCAGTGCATCGCAGAGGCCCGGTTCGTCGTTGGTCAAGGCACATTTCAGGAGCGCGGCTTCGGGACGGGGAAACTCCCGATCGCATTGGGGACATCGCAACTCGTCAGAGAAAACCCACCGCGTGAATTCTCTTCCGTCAACGTGCCGTGTCACTCCGACCGCTTCGTCCGCGGACGTTTCCACCAGAACAACGGTCTCCAACATCGCCTGCCGGCAGGCGGACTCCAGGCTGTCAAGCAGGCGGTCGGTTTCTCCCCGGCCCGCAATCAACCGATCGACAATGACGAGAATCTCAGCGGCGAGGCCTGCCGTCGCCGACGTGATCTTCGTCGGAATTTCACCTGGCCGAGCCGTCAGCAGTTGCAACACATCTGGCCGTGTCGATTCGATATCGACCAGCGTTTCGCCCAGCAACAGTCGGCGGAAACCCGATTTGCGGAGCCAGTTACCGATCGGCAGCTCAATGTCAGTGATGGCTCGCATCAACCGAAAACCGACGAGCATGCGAGTTCCATCCGGAAGCCGGCCCACCTGCTCGACTGCATCGGCGGGCGACTGCCGTCTGACATCGCAGTCACATAGCGGGCAGACGATTATGCCAGACTGACAGAAGAACTCGGCGAGAGCCTCTCCGACTTCGCTCCACTGCGCGACGGAAACCGATCGGCGATGAGGGGGGCGACGGACGGAGATTGTCGGCGGGAGTGCCCCAATTTCGTCGGCATCGGGACGATCGTATTGCTGCAGGGACTGCCTGACCGTGGGAGACAGCGTTTCCAGAAATCGCCGCTGACCTTCCGCGTAGATTGTCTCGAACGCTAAACTCGACTTCCCCGATCCTGCCACGCCCGTAATACAGATCACCGACTGTGACGGGAGGTCGAGGTCGATTCCCTGCAGATTGCCAGCCCGTAGTCCGCGGAGTCGGAGCGTGGGGCCGATTTGATCTCGCGGATCTGCAGTTTGACGGGCTGGCATGACGATTCCTGTGACTGGAAGCACCGATGATTGACGAGTCTGCCGAGATTGTCCAGTGGGACTGCGATGTCACGGACGAAGCCGCAACGCAAGATCTGGCCAGCCGATTTGCAGACGCTGCCGTTCCCGGACTCGTCATGGCCTTGGAAGGTCCACTCGGTGCAGGCAAGACACGGTTCGTCCAGGCATTTGCCGCGCAGTTGGGCATCGACCGTGCGGAAGTCACCAGTCCGACATTCGTCTTGATCCAGGAATACCTCGGACAGCTGGCGGTGTATCACTTCGACGCGTATCGGCTGCGAGACGAAGACGAGTTCCTCGAATTGGGAGCCGAGGAACTGTTTTCGGCCGGGGGAGTCTGCCTGATTGAGTGGGCCAGCCGTGTTTCCGGTGCGCTGCCGTCCGACCTGCTGACGATCGATTTCGAGATCACGGGGCCATTAAGCCGACGGGTCCATGTGACCGGGCGCGGAGGGAAGGGGGCTGCAGTTGCAGCGGCCGTAAAGACAGCTTGAGGCAACTCTCAGTGGTGGCCGTGCGACGCCGCGTGTGCTTCGGCCGGCTCGTCTTCTTCGAACTTGCACCACGGTTCACACAGACCGGCCAGTTGGACCGATCCGCACAACAACATGATGCAGATCAGGAAGGTCACATAAACCGTCTTGCCGACAAAGTTGCTCAGGTGCAACCCCAGGATGTAGTGGACTCCGTCCGCGGGAGGCGCGACGACGCTCCAGACCATGATGGCCATGAGTCCGGTCAGCAACAGACCGATACAACCGCCCTTCTTCAGCGACTCGCGCAGCCGAACCCAATTCGTGCCGCACAGCCAGTAAGCCACCCAGAACAGCAGCGGCGTCCAGGGAAAGACCAATGCCACAAGCGTGACCAGCACATCCCAGGTCGCCACGACCAGGTTCAGCAGACTTTGAAACAGTTCGAACATCGGATCCGGTTCCCCATCCTCAGGAAAATTGCCGTCTCTGTACGGACTGATTTACCACAAGTCCGCTGCCGACACCAGTCAACGGGAGTCTTGTTTCGGCCGTTGAGCCTGTGCTACAGATCGTCAACCCGCGTGCCAAGTCGGGTAGCCAGTTCGCCGATCTGACGCCACGTCTCGTCCGGGACGGGGACGCCGTTTTGAACCCGGTCCGCCTGACGGCGGAGTTCGATTTCGCCCGGCAGCAGAATTTCGTCGATTCCGGGAAGTCTTCGGCTACTCTTCAGATAGGCACAGTACGTTTCGACCAGGGCATCGTACTCGCTGCGTGGCAGGAATTTGTCGACATCCAGGAAGGACATCCAGACGCCGTTGGCCCCCCGCGGCAGATCGGTTCGGCAGATCCCACTCCCGGAGAGAATCCCGGCGAAGATGTCGACCATGACCGACAGCCCAAATCCTTTGAAGCCCATCGCTCCCCCCAGCGGCAGAATGGCCCCCGGAGGATCGCCGTTGTAGAAGTCGCCGGGGTTAGTCGTCGGTCGGCCCTGTCCGTCAATGACGAGACCTTCGCCCACGCTTTCCCCCTTCTGATGGGCGACCCGCAGTTTTCCCTCAGCCGTCGCTGAGGTAGTCATGTCGAGCACCAGCGGAAAATCTCCTCGCGGAGCCGCCAGACTGACCGGATTGGTCCCCAGTCGACGGTCCATTCCACCGTAGGGAGCCACTCCCCCCGGACCGGGCGCGTTGACGGCCATCATGGCGGCCAGACCGGTGCGGGCAGCCTTGTCGGCGTAAGACCCAAGCCGTCCGACATGGTTACAGTTGCGAATCATCACGGTGGCCGCACCGCCTGCACGCGCCTTCTCGATTCCAATCTCAAGCGCCTGACTGGCAATCACCTGGCCGAAATTGAAATGTCCGTCGATGACGCAAATGGAGGGTTCGTCGACCACGATTTCGAACTGGCCACCCGGACGGATGTAGTTCTGCTCGATGTGCTCGACATACTGCATCAGTCGCATCACTCCGTGGCTGTCGTGCCCGACAAGGTTGGCATCCCGCAACTCGCCAGCGACAACGCGGGACTCTTCGGGCCTCGCGCCTGCCGCCTGCAAAATTCGGTCGGCCATGGTGAATAACTGTTCGGAATTAAACATTCGGGACATCTGTTGGCTCCTCGATATCCGCAAGTCGGGCAGGCAGCGTCGGAAGATCGGCAGCATAACAAGCCCACCGCCCGTCGTCGACGGTTCCGTCCACTGCAAAATAGGCAGTTCAGGGGGACTTTTCTGATTTTGCCCGTCCCTCAAGTCAGACCGGTCAATACGACGATAACGGTTGCAGCGCGCGAGTTCCGCGTTGGGGATCTGCGCGCAGAGTACGCCACCTCAGCATTGCTTGCCACACCACCAGAAAGACCGCGATGGATTCGACAGCGTATCGGGTGACACTGGACAGCTACTCGGGTCCACTGGACCTCCTGCTGTACCTTGTCCGCCGCAACGAAGTCGACATTTGCGATCTGCCCATTGCGCCGATCACGGGCCAGTTCAACGAATACCTGACCGTTCTGCAGTTCATCGATCTGGATCTGGTCGGCGACTTCATTGTGATGGCCAGCACACTGATCGAGATTAAAAGCAGGATGGTGCTTCCCCGGCCGGAAGAGACCCCGACCGAGAGCACGGCCTCGGCCGAGGATCCCCGAAGTGAACTCATCCACCAGCTGCTGCAATACAAGCGTTTTAAAGACGCGGCCCAGGCGTTGGAAGAACGAGCCCATGCCTGGCAGGAGCGTTATCCCCGGCTCTCAAACGACCGGCCCGATTTCAACAACGACCCGGCATTGGATCTGATTAAAGAGGTCGAACTGTGGGATCTCGTCTCGGCGTTGGGACGCGTCATTCGCCATCAGCATGTCGAGCAGCACCGCCGGATTCGCTACGACGATACGCCCATTTCTGTCTGGGTCGAACGCCTTAAGACACGCGTCCGGGCCGAAGGCCGCATCAGCTTCTCATCCTGCTTCCAGGATGCCCCAGAACGAAGCCGCATCGTCGGCATTTTTCTGGCGATTCTCGAGTTGCTCCGACACCACGGCCATCGGGCCGAGCAGGAGCACGACTTCGCCGAGATTTGGCTGATGCCGCCGGTCGACACCTCTCACGTCGATTCGGTGTCGCCTCCAACCCAGCCCCAGCTGCCGGACGCGTCACCAGCGAAGCAGCCGCCCCAAGCCTCTTCGGCAGAACAGAGGCCACCAGAGGCTGACACGTCTCCGGCCGTGGACGATCTTCCACAGGACTCCTAGAATCATCCATGTCCGACAGATCGGTACAGCGGAAACTCTCCGCTGCCATTGGATGGGCTTAGGGTGATGTTCATGGCGGATCAATTCCAACTTGTCAGCGAGTTTGCCCCGGCGGGTGACCAGCCGCAGGCGATCGAAGCGATTCTGAAGGGCTTCAACGATGGTCGCCGCGAACAGGTGCTACTGGGCGTGACAGGTTCCGGCAAGACATTCACGATGGCCAACGTCATCGCCGCCCTGAACCGCCCGACACTGATTCTCTCGCACAACAAGACGCTGGCCGCGCAGTTGTACGGCGAGTTTCGCGAGTTCTTCCCGCACAACGCCGTCACGTATTTCGTCAGCTATTACGACTACTACCAGCCCGAGGCGTATATTCCCCAGCGGGATATCTACATCGAGAAAGACGCCAGCATCAACGAGGAGATCGACCGTCTCCGCTTGCTGGCGACCTCGGCCCTGGTCAGTCGCCGCGATGTCATTGTGGTCGCCAGCGTCAGCTGTATCTACGGTTTGGGTTCGCCCAAAGACTATCTGGAAATGATGGTCCCGGTCACTGTCGGGAAAGAGATCGACCGCGATCAACTCCTTCTGAAACTGATCGACATCCAATACGAGCGGAACGATATCGCCCTGGCGCGAGGGAAGTTTCGGGTGCGGGGCGACGTGGTCGAGTGCTGGCCTGCCTACGAAGAGTTCGCGTACCGGATCGAACTTTGGGGTGACGAAGTCGAGAAAATCTCTATCATCGATCCGGTTTCTGGAGAAGAGTCGCGTCCGATGAATGAGGCGTACATCTTCCCCGCGAAACACTTCGTCCTGCCTCAGTCCCGGATCGAATCGGCGCTCGTCGAGATCAACGCCGAGTTGGAAGAGCGGCTGGAAATCTTCCGCAAGCAGGGAAAGCTGCTCGAAGCCCAACGCCTCAGTGCCCGCACCCGCTACGACATGGAACTTCTCCGGGAAACCGGCTTTTGCCCCGGCATCGAGAACTACAGCCGGGCATTGGCGGGCCGCAAACCGGGAGACCCGCCCGATACGCTCCTCGACTTTTTCCCCGAAGATTGGCTGCTGTTTGTCGACGAATCACACGTCACCGTCCCTCAGGTGCGAGCCATGTACGCCGGAGACCATTCCCGCAAGTCGACTCTCGTCGAACACGGTTTCCGCCTGCCGATGGCCATCGACAACCGCCCGCTGAAGTTTGACGAGTGGAACAAACGCCGCGGCCAGACGCTGTTTGTCTCGGCCACACCCAGCGATTGGGAGCTGGAACAATCCGGAGGCGAAGTCGTCCAGCAGGTCATTCGACCGACCGGCCTGACCGATCCGCTGATTCATGTCGTCCCGGCTCGGGGACAAGTCCCGCATCTGATGCACGAAATCCAGGTCCGAGCCGAGAAACAGCAACGCGTACTGGTGACGACACTCACCAAGCGACTGGCCGAAGATTTGACGGCCTATCTGCAGGAGCAGGGTGTCCGCTGCGAGTGGCTGCACTCGGAACTGGACGCGATCGAACGTGTCGAAGTTCTGCGGGAACTTCGCGAACACAAGTTCGACGCACTCGTCGGTGTGAACCTGCTTCGGGAAGGCCTCGACCTGCCGGAAGTCTCGCTCGTCGCCATTCTTGATGCCGACAAGGAAGGATTTCTGCGGAGTGAAACCAGCCTGATCCAGACCATCGGCCGATCCGCCCGAAACGTCAACGCAGAGGTCATCCTTTACGCCGACACAGTCACCGAAAGTATGCAGCGGGCCATCGACGAGACACACCGCCGCCGGGAACTCCAGCTGGCGTATAACGCCGAGCATGGCATCACGCCGGCCACCATTAAGAAGGCCATCCGTCGCGGAATCGGAGAGGAGATTTCCGCCCGGCAGATCGTGCAGAAGTCGGCCCGTACCACCAGGGACACTAAGTACGTGACGCAGGAGTTCATCAACGAACTGGAAGCCGAGATGCTGACCGCTGCCGAAGCTCTGGAGTTTGAACGGGCCGCCCAGTTGCGAGACCGGATTCTCAAGCTGAAGCAGCAGATGGGATCGGAAGTCCCCGCCGGCGACGAAGAGACGCCCGGTTTCGCCCGTGGCAAGGGGCGCGGCGGCAAACGGCGTGGCAAGCACGGCCGACAGCAGAAAGGCCGTGTCCCGCGACCCAAAAGCCGGGACAGTTGACACGCGTCAGCCGTCGATTCGTCGGTTGAGGTAATCGACGCAACTCATGCCGTCAGTTACAATGAGGGCATGAGTCCAGACCTCTGGATGACAGGCCGCGCCGAGGAGCCAGCATGACCAACATTTCGATTGACCTGACTGACGAACAGGCGAAGCAACTGCAGCGGATTGCGGCACAGGGAAGCATTCCGGTTGAGGCTCTCGCCAAAGCTGCCATCGAAGACTTTGTCAGGCGGCAATCCGCCGACTTCGAAAACGCTGCCGACCATGTCCTGAAGAAGAACCAGGAACTCTACCGGCGGCTGAGCTGATGCGTCTGCTGGCACTTGCAGAATTGTTGGAACTGCACCGCCGAATCATCGTGCAGTCGTCCGGAGCCAATGGAATCCGGGAATTTTCGGGTATTCTCTCCGCTCTTGCTCAACCGAGCATGATGTTCGGAGGAGAGGAGCTTTACCCGACCATCGAGTCCAAAGGGGCTGCGATGTGCTATTCACTCGTGATGAACCATCCATTCGTTGATGGAAACAAGCGAATCGGGCATGCGGCCATGGAAACGCTGCTGCAACTCAACGGCTACGAATTGGACGCGGATGTCGACGATGCCGAACGCCTGATGCTGGACTTGGCAGCCGGAAAAGTGACTCGCGAGGAACTCACTCGCTGGATCACCACGCACATTCAAAAACTCGATTGAGCAAGCGAGGGGCGACTCCGTCATTCCCAGCGCCACACAACACCGTAACATTCGCCACAAAATCGGTTCCCTTCGAGACGCCCGGTTTCGCCCGTGGCAAGGGGCGCGGCAGCAAACGGCGTGGCAAGCACGGCCGACAGCAGAAAGGTCGTGTCCCGCGACCCCAAAGCCGGGACAGTTGACATGCGGCAGCCGTCGATTCACTTCAGAGTAGTCCGCGCTCTGGCCCCTCTCAGAGCACACGAGCGGGCGAGCCGGGAGACCGTTCTTCGCAGACCTGTCGCAACGGGGGGAGAGCCGTCCTACGATTCGGCATCCGTATTCTTCCCTCCGCGATCCCCTGCGGTAACACGCTTCCCCCCGGTTCACGAGGGGAAGCCGGTGAAAGAACACCTCATCACGGGTTTCGCCAGGTCCTGCCGTTGAGGCTGTTGTGAATCGTCTGCCAATAATCGATGCGGATTCTTCGATCGGCCGCGACTGCCGGCCAGAAGAACCATTCGCCAGTGGCGTCGTCAATTCGGAAGTTCGGCTCGATCGCAAAAATGTTGATTCCGGTCTTCGGATCGACACCGATCGGCCGATAGACCTTTCCCTCCAACGTGGCCAACCACGCCAGCGTCTCTGCCGCGAGCACGGCCCCGAGACCCCGGAGCGCGACCGTCGCCACCCCACGCA
>CALJUK010000420.1 GCA_937975745.1 uncultured Planctomycetaceae bacterium
CAGAGACTTGTCGTCTGTTACACTTGCGTGGTTTTGGCGAACGGCGGGGATGAACCCCGCCGCTCAGAATCGGGAGGTGTCAACTTTGCCGGCGCACAAAAAACGGACGTCTCTCCGCAGTGGAAGAGACGCCCGTCAAGATCGCTCGGCCCGGTTTCTTAGAAGCAGTTTGAAAACCTTTGTGTCCGTCATGTTCGCAGTGAAATTAGGCGAACACCTGCCGCGACCAGTTTTGAAACTGTTTTTAGAATTCGCCGAGAACTTGTCCGTCCCTGATGTTGATCAGGTTGTACGACGTCGTGGTGTTGACGTTTTCACTCAGGAAGCGAACGGCCCCGTCGGCCAGCAGGATTTGGATACCCCCTTCATGGAAACTGGAGGGATCGCGGCTGTCCCATCGACTGGCGGAACCGTTGATCTCACCGAAGGTGGGGCGAATACAGCCAAGAACCTGGTAGGCGTAGTAGGTGTTCGAATTGGGATAACTCAATCCAGCCCAGTTGCCACCCATTCGCTGTTCGTTCGTCCCAGACGCACCGCCGGCAACTCGCGTATGGCGTTCCATCATCATCATCGTGTTGCTGGTGCCGTCGGTGATGTCGCGGACCCGTGTCCGGCTGTTCGAGAAGAACATTCCGTTGTAGGTCGTCGTGTACGTACCGTCGATACTGCCGTTAGCGTTCGCTGACGCGATGTAGTTGGACAGGCCGATGCGGTAAGTGCTGCCTGCGCCGGCAATCTGAACGGCACAAACGCCATTGCCGGGATTCTCGGTGATGCTGGGATGGGGATCGGACGGGCAGACGAATGCCGGCAGCCCGGTCCGCAGCAAGGCCAAGCGATTGGCGTCGGATGGACAGAGTGAGCCGTCACCGCAGCTGGCAGCGCTCGTCACACCCGGTTGCAACTGGTTGTACAGCGGGGCCTGGTCCATAAATGGCAGGATGAACGTCCCCCAGGCCCAGCCTGTCGCCGGAGTCGCGCCGGTGGCACCTGTGCCGCCGATAAAGCCGGGTGGAAAGACCTTGTGCGTGTCGTGGTAGTTGTGCATCGCCAGGCCGATTTGCTTCAGGTTGTTCTGGCACTGAGAGCGACGGGCCGCTTCTCGCGCCTGCTGAACGGCCGGCAGCAGCAGGGCGATCAAGATGTCATTGATCGCGATGACAACCAAGTGTTCGATTAATGTAAAGCCGCGGCGTGGACGGGAACGAGACATCTTTGACTCCAACGAAGTAGGAAGAAGTTACACAGGCTCGGTGGGGATGACCGAACTCCGCCGACACAAAACCCCAATGGTATGGAACCGCGACAGCGAGTGGCGGCTCGCTCATTCGCAAAGCACCGCCCCTGGGTGCAGATACCACGACATCGGAATCAACGACTGATTTTGGTAGAGCACTAAATGGTATTCGCTGGGAAATCTCCGTACAATCCCACAGGTCGCTGACAGGTCAGGATTCTTGCAATTCTCTGCTTGTCAGAAAATTACGCGTACGAACAGCCGTGATTTGCAGTTGCCACTGAAGTCTTTGGTTTGACTCAGGTTGCGGTGACTGTGGCCGCGGCGAATGATCTCAGTTCTTGTGAATCTTGCGGGGGAATAGCTAGTGCAAAATCGAATACTGATGGTCACCGGCGTCGCATTGGTTGGACTGATGTTGTTCGCGAGCGGTTGCGAAGAGCCGCCTCAGCCGCTGCCGTTCAATTCCTTCTTCTACCAGATCGCTTTTGATAGCGAGGCCAAGGCTGAAGCGGCCACTCAGAAAGTCGTTGACGACGCATTGAAGGGCGCTGGCCTGGAGTCCTCCAGCGTGCAGACTTATTCAGCCGAGGGGCCTCTCGTCCATCTGGCGGTGCGGACGCCACTTGAAGTCACTTTCGAGCAGGTCCAGGAAGTCCTGAAGGGACTGGATGGCGTCCAGTCGGCAGAAAAGTACTGACGCCGGCTTACATGTTCGCGGCGCGATCGCACTTCCGCATCAACTGCAGCCACTCCTGATCTTCCGGGTGTAACTTCAGCGCCTCGCGAACGTGTTGCTCGGCGGCTCCGACGTCCCCACGCTGAAGCACCCACTCACCCAGCGCGTGATGGGCGGCCACTTGGCTGGGCTGAATACGCGTTGCTTGCTCGAACGCCAGAATCGCTTCGTCGGGTCGCTGCAATTCCAGCAGCGTGTGGCCCAGGTCCATCCAGGCCGGCAGGTTGTCCGGCTTGATCAAGATTGCCTTCCGAAGTTCCATGACGGCCGCGTCCCGGTCTCCGCGCTGCAGAAATGCCTGCCCCCGCAGTCGATGCAACTCGGCCGAGCTGGGATGACGCCTGATCGCAGACGTCAGTGCCGCGTCGGCTTGATCTTGCTGGCCAAGTTGCAGCAAGGTGCGAACTAATGCAATTTGGGCCATCGCGTCTTCGGGGTGTTCGACGGCATTCTGCTCCAGCTGCTGTAAACCTTCCTGCGACTGGTTGGAACTCGTCAATTGTGCCAATCGTTCTGCGAAGTCGTGATCGTCCTGTCGCAGTGCCGCGATCTCGTCAAGATACGGGTCGGGCCAAGGTGTTGGGCGGGGGGGAAGCTGCGAGAGAATCTGCATGTGTTGACGGATGTCATCGATGCGACCCAACCGATTTAAAACCAGCACAGCCATCTCGTGGGCCGACCGGGATTGCGGTGCGGACTGTACGGTGCGGTCCGCCAATCGCATACTCTTGTCAAACTCGCCCCGCTGGTATGCCAGCCGGGCCTTCAATAGATTCAAACGCGGATCATCGGGTTGCTGCATGGCGATCTGGTTAAGATGCCGTTCGGCGTCCTTCCCCCGTTGCAGTTCCAGATACAACTCCGCCAGCCGATATCGGGCGTATGGGTTCTCAGGCTCGAGTTGAGTGGCGGATTCGAACTGTCTGATCGCGTCGAGCGGATCGAACTGTACGAAGGCGTCTCCCAGGAGATAACGCCAGGCGAATTTCCGGGGAGCCAGTTCTGTGGCAATCTCCCAGCACGTGACTGCCTCGGCTGCCATCTGGTGGGCTGCATAAGCCATCCCCAGCTGGCCCCAGGCGTCGTCATCGCGTGGATTCGCAGTCACCACTGCGCGAGCGGCTTCGATGAACGAGGCCACGTCCTGATCGGTCGTGTTTCGTGGCAGGTCCGGCAGCCGGTCTAGCGGATTCCGTGCCGTCCCCTGGAACAGCCACCAACCGGCAGCGCCGAGCAGCAGCAGCCCGAGAAACGCCCACCAGCGGGGTGACGGCTGCCCGGGTTTCCAACGGAGCCGAGTTGCATCGTCCGACGGTGCAATCGGATCAGCCGGAGTCTCGTCAGCCGGTCCCTCCGCCGCCTCGGGTTTCACTGCGATTCTCCCTGGCCATGCTCGAGCGTGATTGACGTGTTCGTCGCTCCGCCGGAAAACTGCTCACGACTACCGTCGGGCCAATGAACTTCGATTCGATCATATGCGGCTTGGGCACCCAATCCAAAATAGACGCGAGGATCTCCGGCGGACAAATAGCTGGACGAGGTGGTGACCAGTCGGCTCCA
>CALJUK010000421.1 GCA_937975745.1 uncultured Planctomycetaceae bacterium
CCCACTGCAGACTGTGGGCGAACGTTAACTGGTCAATGCGCGAGCCTCGAATGCGGTAGGCGCGGCTGTCACCAACATGCCCGATGACGACCCCCTGGCGTGAGAGGGTGAGGACCGTGCACGTGGTCCCCATCCGCAGAAATTCCCGGTTTGCCATCCCCCGATCGAAGATCGCCGTATTGGCCGTCTCCACCGCATTCCGCAATGCGGACGGCAATTCGCGGTCGTTGTCTTTCAGATACGCGTGCGGAACCGTGTCGACAGCGATCTTGCTGGCCAGTTCACCGACCGCGTGCCCTCCCATCCCGTCGGCGACCATCAGGACGTGGCCGCGCTGCTTCCAGGTCTCGAAGTCGCTCGCGATGCGGACGGCCTGCGCATCCTGGTTGTTCCGGCGACGGAAACCGATGTCGCTGATGGCGGCGTACTGTATCTGCTGCTCCCAGCGCATGCACGGTTTCCGATCGGGAGATTCACTCGTGTCGTATCAACGGCTTGTTTTCACGTTGCCAAACCAAAAGTCGGCGGGGAACAAGCCGCGGAACGACAGAATCGATACGACCTTCGAAGCCTGACAAGGCATTGACGGATGCCGGCTGGGCGGAATCTGGTTTCTATTGTGTAAAATTCTGCAGGCTGTTTTCCAGGAATCGGCCGACAATCGCTTCTGAAAACGGGGAATCGACGGAATTCTCAACCCCAAGAGTTCATACGGATTGAGCTTTCACAGAACTCACAAACTCGCGGTGAAGTGATGGATTGCGTCCAAACCGCCCCCTAGTCAAGGACTTCTGACACAACTCAGCTATCTTAACCGTGAACCGAATCCGCCGTAAAGAGGGTTGCTGGCTGTCTCCCGCAGCGGCCGCAGCAGATCCCTGTCAGATGATGCAGCTCTGGTTTGAACTTTGCGGACTTCGATCTTGGCGAAATGTTCAACTCCTTCTAAAATCCCCGCCGCCCGTCCCGAGGCCTCCCTTTCGATTTTCCGAATCCCCTCCCCAGCCTTACGACTGTCCGATCATCATGAGACACTGTCGAACGCGACGTCGGTTCGTCCATAGAGTCCTGTGTACCACGGGGCGGCGTGACCGATTCGTCCGGGCTCTAGCTGTCGTCTGCCTGGCGGTGGGGCTGGCCAGCCTTTCGTCGGGATGTGTGCATCGCCGGATGACGATCCAGTCGGATCCCCCTGGCGCCTTGGTGCTGCTCGACGGGGAGGAAGTGGGCTACACGCCCGCATCGGTCGATTTCACGTATTACGGCACACGCGAAATCACCCTGATGAAGGACGGATACGAGACACTGACGGCCATGCAGCGGGTCCGGTCACCGTGGTACCAGGTTCCACCACTCGACTTTATCTCGGACAATCTGCTGCCGTTTCGTGTCACCAATCGACATGAGTTCCAGTACCGCATGCAGCCGCAGCTGATTGTACCCACGAACGAGTTGCTCGAACGGGCGAACTCTCTTCGGACTGAAACTCACATCGGGCAGTGACGGGCGGCAAACCTGTCGGCATGTTCGTCCCCGGCGATGACGCAGATCAGATGCCTCTCCCGCGACGGAGAGGATCAAGGTGTGAAAGGCGTTCGCGGGCTGGGCAGTGGACTTACTTTGTACCGGCGGGACGGTTGAATCCGGCCGGTTGAATGCCGGACTCGTCAGCGGGTTCTTTCAGGCCAGAGCTTCCTTTCATCGCACCGCTCACGCCGAGCAACTCTGGGTGGCGGGCCACTTTGTCGCTGAAGATTTGCAGGTCGCGCGTGGCCGGTTCCAGGTTCTTCAGCATCACCGACAGTGACTGAACCGACCGCTGCAACTGCACGTACAGATCTGGTTCGCTGACCAGTCGCTGCAGAGAACCATCTTCGCGGTTCAGCGTCCGGGAAAACTGGTTCAGCTCTGCCAGCAACGCATCCAGGGTAACCAGGCTCTGTTTGGCCTGGGTGACAATTTCGTCACTGTGATCGGCAAGAGGACGTGTCGCGTTCGAGATATGCCGAAGGTTGGTCGTCATTTCGGTAACGGCCAATTCGACGGCCTGGACCGTGCCTCGTGTATCGTTCACGACTGCCGGCAACGCTTCCAACGTTTGCTTGAGATTCTGCTGCTGCTGCGGATCGCCGAGTACCT
>CALJUK010000422.1 GCA_937975745.1 uncultured Planctomycetaceae bacterium
AAAGTTACGTTCCTGCTGGTTCTTCCAGGCGGTTTCGGGGTTGAGGAGTTGCAGATTGATTTCTAGACCGGCCTTCTTGCAGTCCTCCTGCAGGCTGGTGTAGTACTTTTCGAGTCCCTTGCTTCGGTACATGATTGTGACGCTCAGGCGGACGCCGTCCTTCGAGCGAATGCCGTCTGGCCCTCGTTTGGTCCAGCCCGCATCGTCCAGTAGTTCGGCTGCTTTGCGAGGATCGTACTCGACCATCTGATTGTTGGGGTTGGCCATCGGCGTCCCTGGGAAGTAGGTCGCCAACGGTGCGTACTCGTTGTAGGCGAATTTCTCGATCATGGTCTTGCGATCGTACAAGTGGGCGATCGCCTTGCGGATCCGGATGTCGTCGATGGGAGGCTTGCGAACGTTGAATGCCAGTCCCGAAAAGCCCTGAGGATACTGTGTGAATACCTTCTGCTTGATTAAGTGTCCCTTTTGAACCGGTTCGATATTGGTGTCTTCCACCCACCATTTGGCAGTGTAAACGACGTAGAAATCGAGCTCCCCCTTGCAGGCCTTGTCGAAGGCCAGGCGGTCGTCTCGGATGACGACGAACCGGATTCCGTCGAAGTTGTAGAGGCCTTTGTTTTCCGGCAGATTTTCGCCCCAGTAGTCCTTTCGCCGGGTGAACGTCAGCGACTCGTTGTTCTTGATGTCCTCGGGCTTCAGCGTGTACGGACCGCTGACTGTCGTGAACTTGAAGTTGTACTCTTCCAGGTACTCGCTTCCCGCGAGGCTTCCAATCTCGTGGGCGGGGAGGATCGTCATGCCGGCAATCGTGATGAAGTTGCGCCAGTCGCGTTCTTTCGAGCGAATTTCGACGATGTACTTCGACTTGGCGACGGGCCGTTCCATCTTGTCCACGATGGCTGCCCGCGACATCGGGTCGATGAGTGTCTCGTCGGCAATCAGGTCGTAGGTGGCGATGACGTCGTCTGCGGTCACCGGCACTCCATCGGACCAATGCGCTTTCGGGTTAATCCGGAACCGGAAGACGGTTTCGTTCTCGTCAATCTGCCAGTGAGTGGCCAACCGAGGGGAGAAATCGAGCGTGCGCGGATCGAGCGACAACAGCGACTCGTAGCAGAGTTCATGCAGGACAGAGTTGACCATCGTGTTGGCCCCGGTCCCATAGACGCGGATGTTTTCGGGCCAGTTGGGGATGTTGGTCAGCATTGTTCCACCGCGGACAGCGGCTGCGTCGCCTAATGGCTTTCCGTCCCCGGTGGACCAGCCTGCAGCCGTGAAGCCAGGGCCTCCCAAATCCGCGGAAACCGAAGTGTCTCCTTCGAAAACCTCTGCGGAGGCTGTCCCTTCCCCGCTGCTTCCGGTGGACGTTGTCGAACCCGATTCGGGCGACTTCCCCGGACAACCGGTGAGAACAATTGCGGCGGTGAAAGCCAGCAGGGTGCAGAAGATGGAACTCTGATGCAGCCGCATTCTGGTGATCCTCTCTGTCGATTCGGACGAGAAGCTTTGTCGTAATTCACGATGGACTCAGGATGTCGCTCGAACGCAAGACGCAAGCGCCGCCGATTCTGGCAGAGTCCGCGCGATCGGGCAAGACCACTCAGTCGGTTGCACCCGTACTGCTGCGGCTGGGCCACTGTTTCCATTACGATCTGCCGCAAAAACTCGTTGGATCAATTGCCCACCATTCCCGTCGTCCGTCTGACAATTTTTGGAGAGTTTCCCGATGGGGGCTTGTCAGCAGGGGGGATGAGTCGCTAATGTTCGTTTCCGCGTGAAGCTTGGCTGGGAGACATTGCAAGAGAGTTTCACGCGACGAGAGTGTTGCAGAGCATGCA
>CALJUK010000423.1 GCA_937975745.1 uncultured Planctomycetaceae bacterium
CTCCGACAGTCGCAAAATCTATGACGATCAGCTGGATTGAACGGTGGGCGTTCCGATCAGGTGGGTGGAGCGAAACGATCAGTATGTGGTTCGTAATCATCGCCGTGCTCGTCGCTTCATCCGTGTTGTTTGATATCGCCGAAGGGCGAATCCGGGGCAAACGAGGATATCTTTACCGGTCGGCATCTCCGGTTCTGTTCTGGTTCATCATCGCACTGAAATGTGTTCTTGTTCTCTTCATCGCGTTTCCAAAGCAGAGCTTGAGCCTTGTGCAGTACGGGATCGAAGATTCGAGTGCTGAAACTCGGAGAAAGGTTCAAGAGTTTCAGCAACGGCAGAGTGCGGAACCCGAGACCAATTGGAAGGCGGCGGTCGAGACTCAAGACCGTTAGCACTAAGCAACTGTGAGTCTACTCTTTCTCCGTTTTGGGATCGCCAATACCCTTGGGGAGTTTGTCCTGTGGCGGTTCAGGGCCAGCGGATACCAACTCCTTGATCCCGTCAGGACTTGCAGCAGGAAGTCTTCGCTCCAGGCGCAGCGGCGGCGTTTCATTGCCCTGCTGGTCTTCGGCGGATGCTGCTGACCTTCCCCCCGTTTCCTGATTCATGCGGAATGCGGGATTTGTGCGTCTGGATTGCGGCGGAGATCTGCTGAAATGTGTGACCATTGCGGTTTCATTGCAACTGCAACAGACGTATCGGACGCGTCACCTTGCGCCGTCGCTGAGTGTGGTCGCTTCCGGCTCCGATAAGTCCTGGGTCACAACGGCGACCGCCATCGATGGCAGTAACGACTTCTCCCCGGGGCAGCGATGCGAAGCAGATTGTCACGCCCGTGGGGGGCTCAATCGACGTCGGCGAATTCAATCTGAATCCGCAGGATCTCGTCACGACGCGTGAAGAATGCATCGACGACTTGAGGATCGAAATGGCTGCCGCGACTTTCCCGTAGAATCGAGAAGCATTGCTCGATGGGCATTGGTGCCTTGTACGGCCGCTTCGTACTCAGGGCGTCGAAGACATCGGCGACGGCCGTGACTCGCCCCTCGAGCGGAATATCCTCGCCGGATAACCCCAAAGGATATCCCGAGCCGTCCCACTTCTCGTGGTGTGTCAGGGCGATGATGGCTGCCGTGCGGATAATGGGCGATCCACATGACTCCAGCATGATTGCGCCGATCGACGTATGCTGCAGAACTCGCAACCGTTCTGACATCGGCATTGGCTCAAACACCTTCTTGCCGAAGCCACAATGTTTCTGCATGATTTCGAATTCTTCGGCATCGAGCTTGCCTGGTTTCAGCAGGATGCCATCAGGAATTCCAATCTTGCCGACATCATGCAGCGGCGCGGCCTGTTCGATCAGTTCGATCATCTGCGGCGGCAATTTCATTGCGCGCGCGATGACACCGGCGTACTTCCCAACGCGGACGACATGCCGTCCGGTCTGGTTGTCGCGGTATTCGGCAGCGCGGCCGAGGCAGTGGATGACTTCTAATTGCGACGCTGCCAATTGAGATGTTCGCAGCCGGACCTTCTCTTCGAGGTCCTCTGCATAGGTTTTCAGATGATCCTGGAATGCCTTGGCATCGAGTGTGTTGCGAACACGCACGACCAGTTCTGCCGCTTCGACCGGCTTTGTGAGGAAGTCAGAGACGCCCAGTTCGAGAGCCCGCATTTTGACATTGCGATCGCTGAGTGATGTCAGAACGACGACCGGGATCTCTGACAGCGATGGCGACTCGTGCATCAGTTCGAGAATCTCCGTGCCGTCGACGTCGGGCATGACGATGTCCAACAGCAGGAGTTGCGGCCTCTCGCGCCGAATCAGTTCGAGGGCCCGGCTGGCGTCGCTGGTTTCCGCGAAGTTCGAATAGCCCGCCTCGCGGAGGTATTTGCGAACGACCTTGATGTTGATGGGTTCGTCATCAACCATCATGATCTTTTCCGAGAACGGCGCCTGTGGGGCGACGTCCTGGCGGTCGGCTGAATCCACTGCGGGTGTGTCGTCCAGAGCGGCGACGTCCCAATCACTCACATCGGTGGCATAGTTCGATTGAAGGTGATCGAGGATCGATTTGAGTTGGGCCTGCTGGTCCGAGTCGACTTGTGGTGTCATAAAATGCTTCTCTCGATCTCTGTCGTTGCGAGTCGTTGCGTCATTCGGCGGCGTGCGGCTGCTGGTCCGGTCTAGCTGGAGATTTCCGCGTTCGCGTCGTAGTCGGGTAAGGCGATTTGGTCGCGAATGGCGCAAATTCGGTTGAGGTTCATCCTGATGCCGCGAGAATCGCTGTTCCGGCAGGCATCTTCCAACGCTTTGGCGGGCTCGGTGAGACAGGCAAATCCGGCGGTGCCTCCCGACCCTTTCAGCCAGTGAGCCAGCCGTGCCAGCTCATCCATGTCTTGCTCACGACATTTTTCTTCCATCAGTTCAATGCGAGAATGCAAGCGGTCGATGAATTCTTCCACGATCTCGCGGAACTCCAGGTCGTCACATGGCAGTGACGAGTAGATGGGATCCGCATGAGCGGAGCTCCGTTCGTCAGTTTCTGGAGTCTCGTCTGGGAGTGGCCGCCCTTTCGAGGCAGGCTGCATTCCGACGTCTTCGTGAAGTCGCCCTGGCTTGAGTGTTGCGTCACGCACTGTGCGCAGTATCGATGGGCTTTGTCAGGTATCCCGAGCAGCCAGCGGCGAGGCACTTGGCCTCGTCTCCCTTCATGGCGTGCGCTGTGAGGGCGATGATAGGGAGCGACAGGCCGTGCTCGCGGAGTCGGCGCGTGGCGGCGTAGCCATCCATCACCGGCATTTGCATATCCATCAGGATGACGTCAAAGTTGTGACGCAGAGCGAACTCGACCCCGATTTGCCCGTTGTCGGCCATGGTCGCGGTGGCGCCGGCCCGGTCGAGGATAAACCG
>CALJUK010000424.1 GCA_937975745.1 uncultured Planctomycetaceae bacterium
GCAGTCGCCTGCAAGGCGATGGTGCTGTTTTTTCGTGCCTTGTTCTCCACGCTGAAATTCGAGTACCGCGCGGAGGATCCCAGAACGATCCCCACTGAGACCGGTGGGGCCTCGGACTATGTTTACACGGCTTGGCACGACGCGATTGTCTTTGCGATGTTTTCCTGGAAAAGTCGGCCCCCCGGCGTTGCACTCGTGGGCCCACATCGCGACGGCTCGTACGTTTCCAATATCCTCAAGGAGATCGGTATCGGGGCGGTACGCGGCAGCAGTTCGAAGCAGGGGGCCAAAGCCGTTCGCCATCTGCTTCCCGAAACCGCCGGCAAGAAGATCATCGTCACGCCCGACGGCCCACGCGGACGGCGCCGTGTCCTCAAGGTCGGGCCGGCCTTTGTCGCCTCACGCACAGGTAAGCCGGTCGTTCCCACGGCTTTCCATGCCAACCACGCCTGGTCCTTTCGTGGCAGCTGGACCGACCTGGTCTTGCCCGTCCCTTTCACCAAAGTGACTGTCTGCACGGCCCGGCCTTACTTCGTTCCACCGGACGCCACGCGAGACGAGATGGAAAGCCACACCGCCTTCCTGCAGAGTGAGATGGACCGGCTGTATGCGGATGATCCCGCGAATTTGCCGCTGGTCGATTTCAGCAACAGGCAGTTTCCGGCGAGAGTTGTCCCCCCCGAAGCCTCACGCCGCGCAGCCGCATGAGGCATATCGTCGGTGACGTCGCTTCAGCGGCACCACCTTCGCCGGACATCGCCCCAAGGGCAACGAGACCAGCTCGATTCCTGGCAGACGTGTCAGGCCTCTGAGGTCGGTGGCGGTGAGGAGACAATCGGACGATAATCTGCGGCTTTCGTGCGGTACTCTTTCACCCGTTTGTGGCATGAACCGATGCCCGAAGCAGGAGTCTCTGCGATGAGCCTCGATGATGGCAGCCTGCCACTGTTGACCGAAGCATTGGCGCGGCTCGAGGCCGGTTTCGCATCTCTACCGGATTGCACGCACCAGACTGATCATGCCGTCATGAATGAAATCCTGCAGGAGGTCGCCGTCCGCCTGCAGGAAACCCCGCCGCATCACCACCCCTTGTACCTAGGGCAGATGCTGAAGCCGCCCCATCCAGTGGCCCGTCTGGCGTATGCGCTGACGATGTGGTTGAACCCCAACAACCACGCGCTCGACTCCAGTCCGGCCAGTTCGCAGATGGAGAAGGACGCTGTCGAGCAACTGGCCGGCATGTTCGGCTGGGAATCGCACCTGGGACATCTTACCAGCGGCGGGACATTCGCCAATCTGGAATCTCTGTGGATTGCTGGCCAACTCCAACCGTCGAAAACAATCGTGGCCTCCTCACAGGCGCACTACACGCACGAACGAATTTCAGCCGTGCTGCGGCTTCCCTTCGAAACGATCCCGGCGGACGAATCGTTTCGCATTGATCTTCAGGCGCTTGAGGCTCGACTGGCGCAGGGCAACGTCGGGACGGTGGTCGTGACGCTGGGAACAACCGGCGTCGGCGCCGTCGACGCGCTGCCAGAGATTCTCGAACTACGAGAGAGATACGGATTTCGCATTCACGTCGATGCGGCCTATGGTGGTTATTTCACTCTGGCAAGCGGTCTCTCACGCGACACCCGTCGCGCATTCGATCTCCTCGATCGTGTCGATTCGTTGGTTGTCGACCCGCATAAGCATGGTCTGCAACCGTATGGCTGCGGTTGTGTTTTGTTTCGCGACCCGACGGTCGGGCGATTCTACCAGCACGATTCCCCCTACACATATTTCACAAGCGACGAACTGCATTTGGGTGAAATCAGCCTCGAATGTTCCCGCTCGGGTGCCTCTGCCGCCGCACTCTGGGCCACGACACGGCTCCTACCACTTGTCCGCGACGGAGAGTTCTCACATGGACTGGATCGGTCGCTGCAAGCGGCCCGTTCCCTGGCCGAGCGGATTGCCGACTCCCCCTCCTTTCGATTGACGGTCCCACCGGAGTTGGACATTCTCGTCTTTGCGTGCCGGGGACCATCCGCGACTGCCATTTCAGCCAGTTCGCGGCGTTTCTTCGAAGCAGCACGTCAGAAGGATCTTCACTTTGCGCTGATCGATCTACCGACCGAGTTCCTCCGCTCCCGTTGGCCCGACGTCCAGTTCGATGATTCGACGGTCACATGCCTGCGTTCCTGCCTGATGAAGTCCGAACATCTCGACTGGTTTGATCGTATTTGGGACCGCCTGCAGCAGGTGATCGCAACAATATCGGCCGAGTGATTTTCTGCATACGCAGAGACGCTGTATCGTGGACCGGTTACGGCGCGACTCTGGTCGACACGTTTCGCTGAAGTCGAACCTGAATCAAACTTGCGGAAGAGCGTCCTGGCAGACACGCAGCATGTTTCCGCCGATGATCTGCCGAATCTGCTCGTCGCTGTAGCCTCGCTGCACCAATCCGACAGTCAACAGCGGCCAGTTGGTCCAGGCAAGCGTGTCGCGCGACGGCCAGTTCCCTCCGAGTGAACC
>CALJUK010000425.1 GCA_937975745.1 uncultured Planctomycetaceae bacterium
TGACTGAGGTCGAGTCCCTGGATCTCTTCCTCCTGACGAACGCGGAGGCCGAGCACCGTGTCGAGCACTTTGAGGATGATGATCGTACCGACAACCGAGATGGCCATGGCCGCTGCCACGCCGATCAGCTGGTTGATTACCTGGCCGACATTGCCTTCGCTCCGACCGGCCGGATCAGGTCCGCCGCTCACAGCCCGGGTCGCAAAGACTCCGCTGAGAATGGCCCCGATCGTTCCGCCGACTCCGTGGACTCCAAACGCGTCCAGGGAATCGTCGTATCCCATCCGGTTTTTCAGTGTGGTGCAGGCGAAGTAGCAGCCCAGGCCTGCGGCCCCACCCAGAATGATGGCGTGCAATGGATTGACGACGCCGGCTGCCGGCGTGATGCAGACCAGACCGGCGACCGCTCCTGAACAGGCCCCCAGAATGCTGGGCTTCCCACGGCCAATCCATTCGGCTCCGGCCCAGGCAAGGACGCCCGCCGCCGCTGCCAGGTGTGTGGCGGCGAAGGCATTGGCGGCGACGTGGTTGGCTGCCAACGCACTCCCGGCGTTAAACCCGAACCAGCCGACCCACAGCATGGCGGCACCGATGCAGGTGTAAGTCAGATTGTGGGGCGGCATGGGTTCTTGTCCGAATCCCAAACGCTTTCCCGTCAACAGACAGCAGACCAACGCTGACACGCCAGAACTGACATGCACGACGGTCCCGCCAGCAAAGTCATACGCGGCGTACGGACCATCCAAAAGCCATCCGCCCGGTCCCCAAACCCAGTGCGCGATGGGGCAATACACGAAGGTGCCCCACAGGACCGAGAAGCAGCACATCGTGGAGAAGCGCATTCGCTCGGCAAAGGCTCCGCAGATCAATGCCGGTGTGATGATGAAGAACATCATCTGGAAGACCATGAACACAGACCGCGGAATGCTTCCTTCCATGGGAACAATGGGACGCTGCAGTTGAGAATCCCAATACGGGAGGACTCCATTCAGCAGGAGGTACCGGCCGTCACCAATGAATCCACCATCCCCGCCAAACGCCAGGCTGAATCCCCACAGAGCCCAGACGATCGACATCAGGCCCATCAGGAAGATGCATTGCATCATGACACCCAGAATATTTTTTTTTCGGACCAGTCCTCCATAAAACAGGGCCAATCCCGGTGCTGTCATCATCAGCACAAGTGCTGATGAAACGAGCATCCAGGCCGTGTCGCCCGTGTCGAGTCCGGCAGCCGTCTCAATCTCGATGATGTCAACGGAAGTCGTTTCTGGCACATTCATTGCAGAGTCTGTCTGCAGTTCGGCCGGCAGTGCAGTCTCGTCCTGAGCGAGTGCCGCCGCGGGGAAGCAGAGGAGAACTCCGCAAAGGCACAGATTCCACGCAGATGTTCGCATCGTCATCTCCCTAGAGCGCGTCGGAAACGACCTTGTTACGTTGCAGGTCGCGACTACTGTCTCGTCACAAGTCACTGCATCAACGACAGTTTATGCATTGTGCGTCCCCCCACCTGCTGGCAGAAACCGCCGCAAGTGTCGGCCGAATCATGGCCAGCCTGATGTGACTGCCCGGTCCAGGGTGTGGGCCCAACCGGTTGCCTGAAACGCCTTCGAGGGGGCACACAAGCCGCTAGCCGGTCTGTGACCACCACGAGGGGACAATTCCCCGTTTAGCAACGGTCATGCCAATTGGTTTCGACTGAGCGACTGTTGTGTCAGTTATCGAATGCGGACCGGAAAGTGGAAACCCGCGGCCAACAAGGCGTAGAACGTCCGATTCCATCGGAAATTCAGCGCGGAGCAGGTCTCTGAGGTTGCGACGCGAACTCGCTTCCGGGTATCAAGCTGAGTGAATAGGACGATTTGGGAGTTCTGCTGACGGGCCGCATTTCACTCGCTGGTCAGTCAGTTCTTCAAGCAGATTGACCATTCCGACATGAACAGTTCTGCTGTGATTTCCGGTCTGACGGCGGTGGCCCTCGGTCTCCTCGTCAGCCCGCTGCTCTCCGCGTCGATCTCGTGGATGGTCCGGCGGTTTCGCCCGGGGGCCGGCACGCCCATGCGGCAACATGTTCTGGTTGCCTTGGGGACAAGTTTGCTGGCAGGCAGTTTCGTCGCGGCCAGTCTGACATATCAGCCGATGGCCATTCCCGAAGTCCAACCGGGCGTCTTCTGGGACAAGGTTCGCCTCGGGCATCAGCTGGTGCTGATCGGACTTCTTGTTCTCGCCAGCGGGATCGACTTTCGGGAGTACCTGATTCCCGACGAAATCACGGTTCCGGGGACGATCTACGCCGTTCTGATGGCGACCGCAACAGGCCACATGCAGATCGAGCACGTCTGGATCGACTGGACCCAGGCGATTCCCGGATTGCAGGGCCCTTATATCCCGCAGTGGATCGCCGACCATCCACATTGGCATGGGCTGGTGTGGAGTCTCTGCGGAGGCATCGCGGGAGGCGGGATTACCTGGTTGGTGAGGTTCGTCGCCAGCAAAATTCTCGGTCAGGAGGCGTTGGGCTTCGGCGATGTGACGCTCATGACGATGATCGGCTGCTTCGTCGGCTGGC
>CALJUK010000426.1 GCA_937975745.1 uncultured Planctomycetaceae bacterium
AGGTTAATCTTGCCATTGCCCCGGATGAAACAATGCCCTGTATGCAAGCCGGTCATCAGAACGCAGCGTGACGGAGCACACACCGTGCTCCCGGCGTAGACATCGGTCTAACGCACCCCCTCGGCCGCCAACTGGTCAATGTTGGGTGTCTGGATCGGCTTCTGCCCGTAACAGCCCAGATCCCCATAACCCAGATCGTCGGCCATCACAAAGATAATGTTTGGGGGTCGGCGGGGTGCCTCGTCTGCCGCCATCGCTGTGACAAGCGAGGACAGAACAACCGACGCAACAATCCCCGCCAGGATCCCCAATTGGCTCAGACAATTGATGTGCGCGAAACGCCTGCGATGGCCGGCTTGAATGTGCATTCGGAGAGTCCTTCCTGGTGAAACGGCGCAGCGAGAACAAGTTGCGCGAATCGGTTCGATCTTTGGATCGTCGGGACAAATCGAATCCGGACCAACTTTTGTTCCCGGCCGTCCCGAAAAACCATCGCTGATCTTGCCGCGCTTCGACCAACGTTGTACCGGACTTTTCGGGACAGGTCCAATACCACAGGAACTCGGTTTCCCAGAGCGCCGATTTGGCGCATGGAATCGTTGGCCCCCTGCCGAAGTCGTTGACCGAGCCGACCAGCGTGCTGGAAGATTGAGAAAACGAATCGCATGGCACGGCGAATTCTATCCCGAATGTCATCGGGTGGAGATACACGCCGGATTCCCCTACAATCAAACGACTTCGCTGCATTGTCCGACCTCAGCGGATGACATCTTCGGAATCGCCCGCGACTTGTTGGCCGCAAGTTGCTTTCCTATACGACCCGTCAATGTGAGGTCGACGCACCGCTCATCGAAAAAATCCCACTCCAGAAGGGTCTTCACGTCGCCGTGGCTGACCAGAACGCGATTCAGACTCCTCAGGCCGCATCGGCCGGTCCACCTGGCGAAATTCTTTCCGCCGGATTGGTCCGTCTGGACGCCGTGTCGAAGTCGTACGATCACTTCCAGGCATTGCATCCGACTTCACTCTCGATCGAGGAACACCGCCGATATGCACTGATTGGCCCGAGTGGTTGTGGCAAATCGACCTGCCTGAGGTTGATCATCGGTCTCATCAAGCCAGACAGCGGGCAGGTCCTGTTTCACGGTCACCCGTTGGACGAGTCGAACATTCGCCAGGTTCGACAGCGTATGGGTTATATGATTCAGGACGGAGGACTCTTCCCACATCTGACGGCCCGCGGAAACACGACGTTGATGGCCCGCCAACTGAATTGGGAACAAACGAAGATTGACGCGAGACTGCGTGAACTGACCGACCTGACCCACTTTCCTGCGTCCGGTCTGGAGCGTTTTCCGGCAGAACTCTCCGGAGGCCAACGTCAGCGTGTCGCATTGATGCGGGCGCTCATGCTGGATCCCGAAGTCCTCCTGCTGGACGAACCATTGACGGCACTCGACCCCCTCATTCGCCGGGAGTTACAGATCGAGCTGAAGAGTATCTTCGATACGCTGCGGAAAACTGTCGTCCTGGTGACGCACGACCTGATCGAAGCCGAGTACTTCGCCGACGGGCTGGTCCTGATGCGGCAGGGACGTATCGAGCAGCAGGCGGACTTTCGGTCGCTGGTCGAGAAACCAGCCAGTGAGTTCGTCGCAGAGTTCGTTCACATGCTGGAAGGACCTGGACTGCTCGAACAAAAGGAGCAGACTCCGTGAACTCCGCAAGCCGTTCTCTCCGTCGATCCTGCATTCTGCTGGCAGCCGTCCTGTGTGCACTGTCAAACGCCACCGCGTTGCCGGACGACTTGGACAATCCAGAACCGCCCCGTGTGGTGACGGCATCGAAAGTCTTCACCGAATCGGTCATTTTGGGAGAGATGATCCGTATCCTGGCCGAAGATGCCAGCGCGACGGCATACCATCAGGCCGAATTAGGTGGCACACAGCTGGTCTGGCAGTCGCTGTTGAACGGCGACGTCGACGTCTACCCGGAATACACCGGGACGATCTCGCAACAGATTCTGCACCGGCCCGAGTTGACGTCATTGGACGAACTTCGCGAAGCCGTGCAGGCCGAAGGACTGCAATTGAGCGATTCACTGGGCTTCAACAACACCTACGCTCTGGGCATGAAGCGATCCCGCGCGGAGCAACTGGGCATCCGCACGTTCTCCGATCTGAAGAACCACCCGGAGTTGAGCTTCGGCTTCAGCAACGAGTTCATGGAACGAAATGACGGCTGGCCCGGACTTCGCGATGCGTACGATCTGCCCCAGAAAGACGTCCGCGGCCTGCATCACGACCTGGCATACCGCGCACTGGAGAGCGGTGATCTCGACGTGATCGACTTGTATTCCACGGACGCCGAAATCTCCTACTACGACCTCGCCGTGCTCGAAGACGATCGAGACTTCTTCCCGAGATACGACGCGGTCCTGGTCTATCGCAGCGATCTTCCGAAGCGGGCTCCGGCCGTTATGAAGAGTCTGCAGCGACTGGTGGGGGCCATCTCGGCCAAGCAAATGTCCGGAATGAACGAGCGGGCAAAGATCGATCGCCAGTCCGAAGCCAGAGTCGCAGCCGACTTCTTGAGAGCAAAGCTTGGAATCGCGGCCCGGGTCGAGTCGGAGTCACGATGGCAGAGACTGTTGCGGTACACTCGCGAGCATCTGTATCTCGTCGGTCTGTCGGTGACGGCGGCCATTGTGGTTGCCGTACCATTGGGAATCTGGGCTGCGAAAATCCCCTGGGCCGGACACGTTATTCTGGCAGTCGTGGGTATTCTGCAGACTATCCCGGCGTTGGCATTGTTCGTATTTGCCATCCCACTTCTGGGTCTGGGCCCCAGGCCGGCGATCTGTGCGCTGTTTCTCTACAGTCTGTTGCCAATCGTCCGCAATACACATGCGGGACTCGGCGGCATTCCCGTCGGCATTCATGAATCGGCGGCAGCGCTCGGCCTGACTTCATCTGCCCGGATGCGACTGATCGAACTCCCGATGGCTTCACGTTCGATCCTGGCCGGCATTAAAACTGCTGTTGTGATCAACATCGGTACGGCCACGCTGGGCGGATTCATCGCCGCTGGTGGTTATGGCGAGCCAATTATCACAGGAATTCGGCTGAATCGTATGGATTTGGTCCAAGACGGTGCTGTTCCGGCAGCGCTGATGGCCTTGTGTGCCCAGGGTCTGTTCGAACTCTCCGAACGCTGGCTCGTTCCACGGGGTTTAAGGCTTCGCAGTGAAAGTTGAAGAGGCATCAATGGGGACAGCTTCGTCGGAACACTTCTTGCCGCAGCTTCCATTGTTCGCTTTCGGCACACTCCGTCGCGGACACAGTAATCACCACCTTCTGACCGGGCGATTCACGCAGGTTTCGCGGGCCGTACTCCCCGGATTCGGCCGCGTGCAGGCATTGATGATCGCTCCCAATCCGCAGCAGCAGGTGGCCGGCGAGTTGTTCCACATCAAGCCTGAGCGGTATCGCCAGACGATGAAGCAGATTGACCAGTTGGAGGGAATCCCGGCCGGCCAGTTGACCGGGGCGCTCTACCGACGAATCCGAGTCCAGGTCAGCACCGATCTCGGCCGCCAGGAAGCCTGGGCCTACGTCCGCCCCGATACGCCAGAAGACTTTTGTTCGCGAGATTAAATGCGCCTCCCCGTACCGGGACGATATGCG